>JANNCL010000109.1:0-26643 GCA_031386565.1 Candidatus Omnitrophota bacterium | reverse complement strand
CGTAATCCATCAGCACATAATCACCGATATAAACCGGAATAGACGCACCATTGACCGGATTGATCGCCGTGACTCCTAAGGCAACACCCTCTTTACGCTGATCACCGGACATGCGCATCGATTTTGATTTATTCGCCGTCTTGGCCACAAAATCCAAAACATCTTTTTCATGAGGCTTGCCCGCGATCAATTTCTTTACCAACGGATGTTCCGGGGCTAAGACCACATAGGTGGCGCCAAAAATTGTATCGGGACGGGTGGTGAAAACAGTAATCGTCTCATTAACGCCGTTGATCTTAAAAAATATCTCCACGCCATAGCTTTTGCCGATCCAATTTTCCTGCATGGCTTTCACCCGCGACGGCCAATGGTCCAGACCCGTAAGATCTTCTAACAGCACATCGTTGTATTGGGTGATCTTTAAATACCATTGTTCCAGGTCTTTTTGCACAACCTTGGTCTTACAGCGCCAGCAGGCGCCATTGATCACTTCTTCATTAGCGAGTGTCGTTGCACAGCTGGAACACCAGTTGACCGGCGAGGCTTTACGGTAAGCCAAGCCCTGCTCGAACATTTTAATAAAGATCCATTGGTTCCATTTGTAATAGCTGGCATCGCAGGTCGAGATCTCGCGGGAATAATCGTAGGAGAACCCCATCTTCACTAATTCATCGTGCATTTGCTTGATGCAAGCGTGTGTCCATTTAGCCGGATCGGTATCATGCTTGATCGCGGCATTTTCCGCCGGTTGGCCAAAAGCATCGTAACCGATCGGATGCAGGACATTGAAACCCTGCATCATCTTAAAACGGCTGATCACATCGGCGATGGTGTAATTGCGGACATGCCCCATGTGTATCTTCCCCGAGGGGTATGGGAACATTTCCAAGCAGTAATATTTTTTCCTGGCCGGGTCGGCCTTGACATGAAAAGTTGCATGCTCACGCCAGAACTTCTGCCACTTGAGTTCAATATGCTTGATGTCATTGGTTGTGTAGGGCATGACGCACGTCGCGGCTTAAATACTGCTATTTATGCGCGAGGACCTTCGGTTGAGGAGTAGCATCGGCATAATAACTTAAACCCCGTTCGACGAATTGCGCTTCGACTTTCTTGGGGCCAAAAAATCGACGGCAAAAATCCTCCGCCTTTTTCTTGTCAAACGCGCGGCAGCAATAAATATCGACCGTAATGAAATCTTTGGGAGATAAAGTGTGAATAACAATGGAACTTTCAATGAGCGGCACCCAGCCGGAAAGGCCGGCTTTATCGGGAAAACGCACATCATCACTTTTAAAAATGGATGGCGGCGCTTGCTTTTCCATGCCTAAGAAGCCAACGATCTCGTCGAGAAAGTTGTAGCATAGGGTCAGGTCGTCACAAACACCCGGTTTGCAACCATAAAGATCCAACAATAATTCATACCCGAATACCCCGGCTTTGCTCATCGTATTTGCCATCCTTTGTTGTAGGCTTTTAATAAATCGGTTTATTATACAAAAAATCGCTCTAATTAAAAGCTATTTTTTATGAGCTCTGGAATTCTTTGATACGTTGTTTGATAATGCCTAAAGGCACATCCGCGGAATTGGCTCCGAACTTGTTATTGTGGGAATGGATTAGCCAGGCATCCATTTCTTTTTCCATAATATGCCGTGCCTTGCGCCCGGTATAGCGGATGTTCAAGCCCTTGCTTATCACGCTCACCGGCTCAAAACCCAGCTGGCGCATGAAGGCCGTTAAGGACTTGGGCGAATAACCCCATTTGTGATTACCGAAATGGCCGATGTAGATCTTGGATTCCCATAAATTCTCGCCGAATATGGTGTCCATCAGATCATCAAATTTGAATTTAAAATAACGGTTGAATAATATCTTCTTGAAATCCGGGAGCTCCAAATGGATAAGCCCGCCGACCTTGAGTACTCGCACCCAGTCCCCAACGACCACATAGCGCATGTATTTATCAAAATGCTCCAAAACCCCTTCGGCCTTAAGCTCATCTGCCACTTGATCGCCGTAAGGCAGAGGTTTGGCAAGATCATGCACCAGATCAGGATTACAATTAGCCACTGAATCGATATTGACCCATCCGGGAATTTTATTGGTCCCGCAGCCGACGTGTAGTTTCATAGGGTTAATCTATCATCCCAAGAAACCGTACGCAAGGGTTTAAGTTTGCAATTTCAGTCGAATTCATCTAAAATAATTTTCTTGCGCTTTAAAGCAACACCATAATGAGGAGATGTTTCATGCAGCTTGTGATCAATGGACAAACAAAAGAAATCACCAACGCGGCTACCATCGCGGATATCGTTACTCAATTCTCCAAGAGCAGCGCTCACTTGATCGCCGAACTCAACGGCACCATCATCCCCACCGCCGCATGGAGCAGCACATCACTTAAATCCGGCGATGCCCTGGAACTGGTAGCTTTTGTAGGCGGCGGCTGATCATGTCCGATCCTCTCATCATTGCCGGCAAAACATTCAGCAGCCGCTTCTTTTTAGGCACTGGCAAATTCAAAAATAAGCAAGATCTGGCCGAAGCCATCACCCAAAGCGGGTCTGAACTAGTCACGGTGGCGTTACGCCGCATTGACTTGGAACATCATGAAGACAATATCCTGGACCATATCCCCAAGAACGTCACCTTATTGACCAATACCTCCGGGGCCCGCAATGCCCAGGAAGCGGTGCGCATCGCCCGTTTGGCGAAAGCTTCAGGATACGGCAACTGGGTCAAGATCGAAGTCATCAATGACAGTAAATACCTTTTACCGGATAATCAGGAAACGATCAAAGCAACGGAAATATTAGCTGCAGAAGGGTTTATTATCCTGCCTTATGTGACGCCAGACCTGTACACCGCTCGAGCGTTGGTTAAAGCCGGCGCTGCCACGGTGATGCCTTTAGGATCATTCATCGGCAGCAATCAGGGTTTGCGCACCAAAGAATTCATTCAAGTGCTGATCAATGAGCTAGATATCCCCATTGTTGTCGATGCCGGGATCGGCGCTCCGTCGCAAGCGGCAGAAGCCATGGAAATGGGCGCGCATGCGGTCTTAGTCAATACCGCGGTCGCAACAGCCCAACATCCGCCCCGCTTAGCCAAAGCCTTTGCCCAAGCCATCGAAGCCGGACGCACCGCCTATTTAAGCGGATTACCGGCAAAACAGAATCTGGCCAATGCCTCGTCTCCATTAACAGGATTCCTTTACGAATAACCATGTTGATATCATTGCAGCAGATCAATAAACTTTTAAACGATACACGACGCGAAGCACTAGAAGAATTGGCGCAGGAAGCCGCGCGAGTTACCCGGCAGCAATTCGGGCGGGCTATTGGTCTTTATACACCGCTATATCTCTCCAATTTTTGCTCCAGCCACTGCACCTATTGCGGCTTTCATAGCCATAATAAGATCGAGCGTATTAAATTAACACCCGAACAATATACCCAGGAAATGCGGCACATCCATGCCCAGGGCATTCGTAATATCCTACTGTTAACCGGGGAATCCTATAAACACACGCCGGTCGATTACCTAAGCGAAGCCGCGCGTCATGCCAGCACTTATTTTCAGGGCATTGCCATGGAAATACAGCCCATGCAAACCGATGAATACAAAGCGCTTTTCGCCGCTGGGGTGGACGGCATCACCGTTTATCAGGAAACATATGACCGCGCCCGTTATGCCCAGGTGCATTTATCAGGGTATAAAAAAGATTATGATTTCCGTTATGCTACCCCAGCGCGTGCTGCCGAAGCCGGCATGCGCCAGATCTCTTTAGGCATCCTTTTAGGTTTAACGGAGAATTTAGGTGAAGACCTGCTGGCGCTTTATACGCACCTGCGCAACATGGAAAGGAATTATCCCGGCGTGGAATATGCGCTTTCTTTCCCCCGGTTACGCACGATCAAATCACAGGAATTTGCCCGCTGCGACATTGACGATATCACCTTTACTAAGATCCTCTGCTTAACCCGTGTCTTATTCCCCCGAGTCGGCATCAACTTATCAACCCGCGAAACACCGCAATTACGCGACCATTTGCTGGAATTGGTCATCACCCGCATGTCGGCCGGCTCCAATACCGCCGTCGGCGGATATTCCTTATTCGAAGAAGAAAAACAGGATCCCCAATTCGACATCAAAGACGAACGCAGCATCGCGGATATGGTAGCCTTGCTTAAAGAAAAGAACTTCGACCCGGTATTTACCGACTGGCGTAGAATCGAGAATAGCGTATGAACATTTTCGAGCAAGGATTACTCCGATATTTAAAACCCGAACAGCTGGCACTCATTCAATCCAAAAAGGTTGGCATCGGCGGGGCCGGGGGCTTGGGCAGTAATTGCGCCATGATGCTGGCGCGCTCCGGCTTTAAACATTTAGAGATCATCGATCAGGATGTGATCGATGCCTCTAATTTAAACCGTCAGCAATATTTCACGGCGGAGATCGGTTTACCGAAAGTCAATGTCACTAAGAAACGCTTACTCGATATCAACCCCGACGCCCGCATCATCACCCATCACACCCAATGGAACGAAAATATCGGAGAAAACCTGTTTCGCGGCTATGACTTTATCGTGGAAGCCTTCGATAATACGGACTGGAAATTCCGTTTCGTGCAATTTTACGCCAGCCGTTTCCCGACCATCATCAGCGGGGTCGGCATGGCCGGATTATTGGAGAAGAAACCAATGACAAAAAAGAAAGTCGGCAACATCTATTTCTGCGGCGACATGTCAACCGACTCCGCTCAAGGTCATCCCCCAATGGCACCACGCGTAACCCAATGCGCCGGCATGATGGCAGAGGTCATCTTGGATCTGACGTTGGGTGTAACAATCACTTAATCTTCATCCCACTGATCCGCGACCTTCCGCTGATCCTAGCTCTCGGCGTACCGCTATTATAGATCGCTTTAATTTCTGTTTCACTTAACACACGATTATAAAGACGCACATCATCCATCGGACCAGTAAACCAATCACTCGTGGTATCGTCTCCTATACGCCAATTAACATTAAGTTTAATAGATCCAGCTAAAGTATTTAAAATCGTGATTAACGACATGCTCACGCCGTTAACCCATATTTTAATACCACTCACATTAGAATTACCGCTATATGTTATGATCATATGTTGCCACGAACTCGGCAAAACGCTATTGGTCGCAGTTGTCACATGTGCTCCAGGCCCTCCAGACCATAACCCAAAAATAATACTATTGGCATTACAATATGAAGCGAATGCCCCCTGCAGGTTGTACATTGCTAAAATTTACCCATGCCGCAAAACTGAATGGATCGGTCCGTTCAAAATTAAGATTTGTGTAAGGCACGCTGATATAATCACTCGTGCCATTAAAATTGCGACAATTACCCCGTTTGCATCCTGTTGTCAGGATCGTAGCTCCTGTTGAGGTTCCGGTATTCCCCTGACCGCTGGAATCAACCGCGTTACCAGCCGATTCATCAAACTTCCACCACCCCACCAACCCGTCGGTGACATCGGCGCGGGCGGGGAGGGTTAGGACTAGGAAAAGCATAAGAAATAGAGGAATCATAAAATATTTATTTTCTTGGCACAAAAGAAATTCTTAGATCCGTATTGCAAGCTAACGCTATCTTTGAAAGCAAAGACACGCTATAACCGTTATAAGCATTACTTTCATACCTCGAGATCGCCGATTTTGTCGTGCTGATCTTTTTTGCTAATTGTTCCTGTGTTAATCTTGCTTTGTGCCGTATTTGCGCGATCTTCTCTGAAATAACCAAGTTACGGTATTCTAGGTCAAACTTTTCTTTAAAGTCCCTGTTTTCCAATAATTTATCTGAATATGTTCTTATTTTAACTCTTTTCATAATAAACACCTTTACTTCCCTCCCCCTTGAGGGAGGGCTATTGCTCCTTAATTTCTTCGCTTTATATAAAATCTCTTTGGACATTTTACCCCTCCCCTAGCCCCTCCCTCAAGGGGAGGGGAATACTTTTATAAGTTAGCATATATGCTAACATTTGTCAAAATTGTTTCTATTCGTTGATCTTTGTACGGGGGAGGTTATTGCGCTGCGGTCATGCCCATGGGGGATGGGGATGACCGCAGTGGGTAAAGCTTAAATTAACTGCGGTATTCAGCAAAAAGGTCGGTCGATAAGTAACGTTCGCCGGTGGAGCAGGCGATGGTGACGATCAACTTGCCTTTATTTTCCGGACGTTGCGCGACCTTAATGGCAGCTGCGACGTTGGCTCCTGAGGAGATGCCGCACAGGATGCCTTCTTCTTTGATCAAACGCCTGGCCATGGCCATGGCTTCGTCGTTGGTGATAGGGATGATCTCATCTATGAGCTTGGTATCCACGATACTAGGAATAAATCCGGCACCGATGCCTTGGATCTTATGCGGGCCTGGTTGGCCGCCGGCTAATACCTGCGACGTGGCCGGTTCAACCGCGACGGCTTTGAACGACGGCTTGCGTGATTTAATGACCGATGCGACACCGGTGATGGTCCCGCCGGTACCAACCGCAGAAACCAAGAAATCAACCGTGCCGTCCGTATCTTTCCAGATCTCTTCGGCGGTCGTCAGGCGATGGATCTCGACGTTGGCCTGATTGTCGAATTGCTGGGGCATATAATATTTCACGGGATCAGCATCATGCAATTCTTTCGCTTTCTTGATCGCACCCTTCATGCCTTCCGGCCCGGGGGTCAGGATCAAATCAGCACCTAATGCTTTAAGCAGTGCCCGGCGTTCTAAACTCATCGTCTCCGGCATGGTCAGTAATAATTTATACCCTTTCACAGCGCAGACAAAAGCTAAAGCGATACCGGTGTTGCCCGATGTCGGCTCGACAATAACCGTGTCTTTCTTGATCTTGCCTGCTTTTTCGGCACTGCGGATCATATTAAAACCGATGCGGTCTTTGACCGATGATAAAGGATTAAAAAATTCCAGCTTTAGAACAATTGTCGCATGGCAGCCTTGTGTTACCTTGTTTAACTTGACCAACGGCGTATTGCCGATCAATTCAGTGATATCATTTGCTATTCTCATGTGACCTTGCCTCCTTGTATTTTTTTAAAAAAACCATTAATACGGTGATCGCTGACGGTGTTACCCCGGAAATACGGTTAGCCTGCCCTAGTGTCATCGGATTAAAACGATTCAGTTTCTCCTGGATCTCTTTCGACAAACTAGGCACGATCCCAAAATCAAAACCTTCCGGGATCTTGATATATTCGATATGACGGAATTTCTCGATCTCTTTTTGCTGACGATGAATGAATCCCTCATATTTAATTTCATATTCTACTTGGGATATGATATCCCGTGAAAAATTTTTCAGATTTCCGTCATAGGCAGCGATGTCATCGTAACTGACTTCCGGACGTTTAAGCAGATCATACAAGCTCTTGCCGTGTTTACGCACCTGACGCAAATGCTCAACTTCTCGACCGATGCTCTCATATTTCTGGCAGACCGCTTCATAATCCTTCGTTGCTAACAATCCTAATGCATGCCCATATTTTGTCAAACGCTTATCAGCATTGTCCTCGCGCACCAATAAACGGTACTCAACGCGGGACGTGAACATGCGATACGGTTCTTCGGTGCCTTTGGTGACTAAGTCATCGATCAGCACGCCGATGTAGGATTCATGACGCCCTAAAATGAAAGGTTCCTTGCCCTGCGCCTGCAACGCGGCATTGATGCCCGCGATCAAACCCTGCGCGCCGGCCTCTTCATACCCCGTCGTGCCGTTGATCTGTCCAGCCAAGTACAACCCTTTGATCTTTTTTGTTTCCAGCGTGGGCTTTAATTCCGTCGCCGGAACCACCCCGTGTTCGATCGAATAACCCGGACGCACGATAATCGCTTTTGCTAGACCCGGAATAGACCGCACAAAAGCTTCCTGAACATCCGCAGGCAATCCGGTCGAGATGCCGTTAGGATAATACTCATCGGTGTCCAACCCTTCCGGTTCCAAGAACACATGATGAGTGGATTTGTCCGCAAACTTCTTTAATTTATCCTCGATCGACGGACAATATCGCACGCCCGTGGCTTTGATCTGGCCGCTGTACATGGGCGACAAATGAAAATTCGCACGGATGATATCATGCGTTTTCTCCGTCGTGCGCGTAATGTGACATGGTAATAATTTCTGTTCTTTTGGGATAAACGGTGTGCGAAACGAAAATGGAATAGGAGGATTATCAGAATCCTGTCGTTCCATCTGTGAGAAATCAATCGTACGGCCATCCAAGCGTGGCGGCGTGCCGGTCTTGAACATCACGACCGGTAAACCTAAGCCACGGATAGAATCCGCCAAGCTATGCGATGCAACTTCCCCTACGCGACCTCCTGGGGTAATGCTAGGCCCCACATGAATACGGCCGTCTAAGAATGTGCCGGTGGTGATGACCACTGCCTGCGCTGATAATTCTAAGCCGCCATTCGTCGTTAACCCTACAACACGGCCATTGGCAACCTGTAACATTCTTACTTTATCTTCGATGACCGTCAAATCTGGCTGGTTTAACACCACCTGCTGCATATACAAACGATATTGCTTCCGGTCGCTTTGGCAACGCGAAGAACGCACCGCCTGACCCTTAGAAGCGTTCAATTGACGGAACTGTATGCCAGTGCGGTCCGCGGCCAAACCCATTTCTCCGCCTAAAGCATCAATTTCTTTGACCAATTGCCCTTTACCGACGCCGCCGATGGCGGGATTACAGCTCATTTGACCGATGGTTGCTTTCAATAACGTCACCATGGCCGTCTTAACACCCATGCGGGCAGACGCCAAAGCCGCTTCAACACCGGCATGCCCGGCGCCTATAATAATACAGTCAAAAGAAGTATTCATAGTCGTATAATGTACCCTGAAATAGCCTAAAAGTCAACCTGATGCATCATCCTCTCTCTAAGTATGAGGGAAGACGGCCAGGTCAAGCTTCGTTCATCGCTCAACACCCCCCATCCCCCAGATGCACAGCGTCAAATGCAACGGTTGGGGTTATGCGTTATTACACTAATAGGGTGGCATCTGGTGGGGGTTGTTTCGCTCTTCACGAACTTGCCCTGCCCATCTTCCCGGCAAAGCTTCAATTCTAGGAACGACTAGGACGACGGAGGCGCGCAGGATTCGCGCACGATGAGCTCGGGGATCAGCATCTTGTGGACTAAACCGCTTTGCTTGCCGGACATGATCTCAGATAAGACCTTGACCGCTTCTTCGCCCATGGAAAATAAAGGCTGTTTGATGGTGGTCAAACTGACCGGACCGAACAGGCCGGCTGGATTATCATCAAAACCAATGACCGAAATATCTTCCGGGACTTTAATGCCATTTTCCATCGCCACGGAAATGATCTCGAGCGCCATGTCATCGCTGGCCGCAAAAACAGCCGTGGGTGGATTATCCAATCCGAAAAATCGCTCGGCCGCGGAACGTGCGGAACGACGGGAATAATCGCCTTTATAAAAATATTCCGGCTCGAACGTCAGGTCTTTTTTCATCAATGTTTTCTGAAAACCTTCAAAACGGTCCAGGCCTGCCTGTGTCTGCAGATTACCCGTAACAGTAGCGATGCGTTTATGTCCTAAATTCATCAGATATTCCGCGGCTATCGCCCCGCCTTTGAAATTATCCACGGCGATATAACTGACATTGAGATCTTTCACCACATAATTTAACACCAACGCCGGAACACCATCTTGAATAGCCTCTTCAACCTGAGAACGATTTTCGATAATATCGGCAAAAATGAGGCCGCCGGCATAATTTGATTTCAACGGATTGCGTCCGTCGGTGATGTGAAATATCATGTCCATGCGCCCGAGCTCACACCCATGGCCAATGCCCCGGATCAACTCCACCGCGTAGAATGAATGAAAAATACCCGGATAACCGGGGATCACAAAGCCGATCGCGGAGCTTCCGGCCCTTTTGGCCAAACGCTGGGCGGTCGGATTCGGTTTGAATTTTAATTCGGCAATGACCGCATCAACCTTGGAAGCGATATCTTTATCGACAGTGGGAACTTTATTGAGAACGCGTGACACCGTGGTGATCGACACCCCGGCTTTGCGGGCAACATCCGTGATACTTATTTTTTTAGCATGAGCAGCCATTAATTATATCGCACCGTATCGCCGACCCTTAAAGCCCCGTTGGACTCTTTGATATCAGCGGCAGAAATATCTTTACGGACTTGAATGACCTCTAGAGAGCCGACCGGATTATTATCTCTATACACGGTCAATTTACGACCGACTTGCGAAGCATCACCCTCTCCAAGATCTACAATAACAAAGTTGTTCGGTTCATTGATGCTGATAATAGTGCCCTGGTCCTTGCTAGGCGCAGCAACAGTGTTTGCCGCTGACCTGGAAGGTGACGCTGATCTCTTTTCAGGCTGCTGGGTTTTAGGAGTTTCATTAAAACCTGATCCGGCACTGGGATTGACCACAATGGGCGGTAATTCAACCTCTGCACTGGAGGCTTTACTATTAGGACTATTATTTGTCGACGGTAACTGAGATATTTTCTGGTCTAAGTTCTGCTTGATTTTCCAGATCTCATCGATACGACCCTGGATCGCACCCTCGGTCTGATCAAGGCGTTTTTGCATGGAAACCTTATCCGTATTCATCGCAGCGATCGTTCTTTCCAACGCCAGCTTGGTCGTACTTAACTGCTTGATCTGATCTTGCAAAGCCATGCTGTCTTGTTTGTATTTCTCGGCACGCTCAACAGAATCTTTCTGATCCGAGTGCGCGCGCGCCACTTCCATCGACAAACTATTGGCTAGATCTTCGCTATACTTGATCTTTCTGTCAAATTCCTTCTTCTCATTAGCGATCTGGATCTCAAGATCTTCCTTATCCCTAGATAATTTCTTCTCCAGATCTTCTTTGAGGTCTGTTAAATTCTTAAGCTGGATCTGAATATCCGAATTTTGTTTCTTTAATTCCACCACTTGCAGCGCGCTTTGGTCCAATTCACTTTGCGCTTTTTGCAGGTCTAATTTCAGCGATTCTTTCTCTTTGAGCACATTCGCCCAATATTGATCGCCCTTTTGTTCAGACACATCCGCTGAAGCATTCTCGGGGCTTGCCGCAACACTGCCGGATTTTGCCTGATCATCCGTTTCCGTAGCACCAGAAGCCGGGCGGTCACGGTAAACGATCTTCTCTACCGGTTTCTCGACGATCTTCTCGACGATCTTTTCCTTCTGATTCCTAACCTTTTCCATCAAGTCATCGCGTTCTTTACGCATCGTATCCACACGGCCTTTGTAATCATCTCTATCCTGATTAGCGGAAGCGATCTGACTATTTAATTCATCGACCTTGGACTTAAGACCATCGTAAGCATGTTGGGATTCTTCACGTTCTTTTTCTTTCTGGCGGATCTTATCATTAAGTTCCTGCTGGTCTTTTTCAAGCTTCTTAGCTTTTGCCAACAGGTCGGATTCTTTGCTTTGGAAACCTTGTATTTGGGATTGTAACGATTGATTGTCCTGTGACAATTTATTGTTCTGCAAAAAAAGGAAAATACCGATGCCGGCGGTAGCGATCAATAAGGCAGTCAAAATAATAACAGCAATTTGTTTGGGGTTCAACGTTCCGTCTCCTTGTATAAATCAATAAAAAAAATATAACAAAGTTATGCGGATAACACAAGGGATTTTCGGTATTTATTTCACATCTGCTGCGTTTTTTTATTCTTAATGAGGCGCACAAACAATGCCGAGAAAAAGAGTTACAACTATTCGTAATGGATATCGTCGAGGAAGAAGGTGCAGGATTCAGTGTTATTCTCCGTGTTCGCCACCCAGGCAAAACCGCCGCTCAGATAGGACAAGTCGCGACCGCGCAGATCGATGCTATATTGTTTCCACTCTTTAGATAAGATCACAGGGCCGATCCCAACAGTATCAGAATCCGGATATTCCCGGCTAATACCGACCCCTCCTATTTTAAATTCCGCAATGGTCTCCCCTCCTTTTTCACCGCGTGCCCAGAACACAAGTCTTTTCGCCCCGGTCAAATTGAAGCCGCCTTTGCGGTCGCCCCAATTATCCGCGGGATTTAGCCAGTAAACCCCTGCCCAACCGCGGCCCTTGATCGAACACGGGATATCATACGCCACCTTGATGCAGGTCTTGCCTTGCTGACAGTTTTCCTGCCACACATCGCTTTGTTTGAGACACATACCATCCGGCATATAACCAGATGGGACAAAATGATTTGGACCGCTTTTATCCTTATAAACAACAAACTCTTTAAAAGGCTTTTCATCCTGGGCATAAGCAGGTGCGATGCCTAGAACAAGCAGAAAAAAGAACGCCGGGGCAAATAAAACTTTGCCCCGACGCCAATATGAAACAGTGTTACGATCAAACATTATCTAATTCACCTAATTTTTGCTGAGCTGCTTCCGCAGGTTTCCAGAACCAGCCATTTGTATCCCAGCATTGAGCATAGAAGTATTCATCGATCAATTGCTTGTACGCTTTAGCCGCTTCTTCTTTATTGCCGCTCTGACGGTAAGCTTCCCCTAAGATAAATAAGCTGGTGCCAACATCATTTAAGGCCCAATAGCTCATTGTTTTCTCTTTAGATTCCCAAGCATATTCCTTCAGCGACGCTTGCATTTCTTTCGCTTTAGCACCGTAAAGCTCCATGTTCTTCTTAACTAATGCGATGACGGTCGGATAATCCTTCGCATTCAAAGCACCCCAGGCCTTGGTGGTCATGGTGCTGGAGGTATAATCACCATAATCAATATCAACGCCGCTCTCCACAGCCGCTAACTTTTCTTTAGCTGCTTCAGAAGGCTTCCAGAACCAACCCTTGGTATCCCAAGCTTGGCCATAGGTGTATTCATTAATTACCTTATTATATGCTTCTTTGGCCTCATCCTTCATCTTGGCCTTACGGTAAGCTTCACCTTGTATATAGTAGCAGGTGGCCACATCGTTCAAGGCCCATTTCTTGAAAACGTCATCATTGCTGCCGGTAACGTAATCTTTCAACTCTGCTTCCATCTTACGGGCTTGTTCGCCGTATAATTCAACCGCTTTATTAGTGTAGGCTAAGACAGATTCAACATCACCCTTAGCTAAAGCACCCCAGGCCTTGGTTGTCAAGGTGCTGGATTTATAGTCACCGAAATTAACCGCGACTTTTGCTTCTGCCTGCGCATCCGCTTTTACCGGTGCTTTATCATCGGCTTTCACCTCAGCTTGAACATTTTCTTCTGTGGCAACAGCTTGATCTTGTACTTCATTGGCTTGAACAGCCGTATTATCGGTAACTTGAGGTTCTTCTTCATCCGCATACGCTGGAATAAATCCGACTGATAACAAAAGGCTTAACACAATTCCTAACTTCTTCATACTTCCTCCTGACCTGTGGGTTATTGATGTACTACAATACTGACTAAATGTAAAATAGATTATACACTAATTATTATATTTTTTGCAAGGATTCGTTCTCGTGGGAGAGAAATGCTGCGACGACCCTTTGTGTTAATACTAAAAGCATACACGATAAAAACACAAAAATCCAGTCGAGAAAATACGCTCTTAGTAAAAATATATGCCCAATTCCCGAATGGCCGGAGCATTTGCGCCATCTTGGAACAGAAGTCTGATCGAATTAGCCACAACCGGCGTAAAGGTCAATGTGATCCGGTCGCCAATCGTCGTACCATTGTAAGCATCTTTCCATACGGAAGCACTGGTGCACGAAAGAACATCACAATTCCCTCCTTAATTTGCATTCTGCTATGTCATCGGGTAAGCTTACTATAATAATGCAATGCGCTTGTTTGAACAGAGCCTTTGTAAGCGGTACTTAAATACCCCTATTTGGGGAACATATAAAGGGAGAATACTCTATGGTTAAACGTCAATTGCTCGTTTTATTCACAGCCTTTGGATTATTTCTTCCTTTTACCCATCCTTTGCATGCCGCTGACTGGAAAACGGATCGTTCCCACCCAACTGGTCTTATCTTTGATCAAAAAGAAGCCGATAAGATCCGGAAAGAATGGAAAAGGATACAAAAGGTCAACCATAGCAAGCTTGGTTTGGAGCGCGTTAACGCTGAATTAAAAAAACGAGGAAAAGCGACTCTCCCTCTAACAACCGCTGTTTTACCCGGACAGGAAACTGTATCCGCGGTCGATACTTCAACGCCAAAGGCCGCTGCACCGTTCTTCGCTTCCCCTAACACCACGACGAGTACAAACTCTATTAATGCCTCTGACAGAACAGAGCCCGCAAACACAACCGCTAATCCCGCTATTCTGCCTGTTTCTATAGATAACAGTGAGACGATCTGGTTCCCTCCGATTGGAGATCAAGGATACCTTGGTTCATGCCTGCCTTTCGCTACCACGTATTATCAACTTTCATTCGCAGAAGCAATAAATAAAAATATAGCTATCAATAAAGGAGACTTGACTCATATTTATTCGCCAAAATTCACTTACAACTTGAATAACCTTGGAGATGGCAATTTAGGGACACATAGATGGTATGTTTATGCAACATTAGAACTTCTTGGCGCACCTGCATGGAGTGAATTTCCATATGACAATAACGCTAGAGAGTGGCCCACAAGAACACAGATCTGGCGCAACGCGATTAATTCACGTATAAATCCCGTGGAGTACGTAAATCTTTTAGACACTGACAACGGTTTAATTCAACTCAAACAGCTTATCAACAATGGGTATTTAGCTGTTTTTGGAACAGATATTTATGCCTGGCATTATGACACGATCAAAGATAACCCTTCCGTAACTGATGACAACTCTTTTGTAGGGCAAGCCATCGCATCTTATGTCACAAGAGAACCACATAGTGGCCACGCTATGACGATCGTTGGTTACAATGATTCTATATGGACAGATATTAATGGTAACGGGAGAACAGATCCCGGCGAATTAGGCGCGCTTAAGATCGCGAACCAATGGGGAACAAGCTGGGGGAATAAAGGTTTTATTTGGTTAGCATATGATGCCCTACGAGAAATCCCTCAAGTCATTGGTGCACCAACCATCACTAGAACAAACGCTTTCTGGGGCGCCAGCGCATATATTATTAGAATTAAAGCAAATTATACACCAAAACTTATTGGCGAAGTCACGCTTAATCAAGCCCAAAGAGACCAAGTTCAAATCACCATTGGTTTGTTAGATACCACAGGAGAGCCCTCTATCGCTCGTTATGTAGGGATCAATTATGCCGGTGGACCATACACCTATGATGGTAGAATTACCACATCATGTCCCTCTAATTGCAATGCTAACGACCCTTGTGCCAGTCTTTGTACTGAAAGACAACCCTCTCCTCCTTATTGCAGTGACTTATTCTGTGTTCAACAATGTAGCGGCGCCAACACTCAACAATGCCCCTCTTTTTGCAATATGAACATGTTTGATTATAATCAATGCACCCAATGTCCCTACTATTGTAACCCTTCTAACAGCTGTTACGGACAGTGCCCGGCTAATCCCATAACCGCTGTTGATGGGAATTTTGCTTTTGACTTTACGGAGCTGTTACCCCAAGATGCAACAAAACAAAGATATTTCCTGCAGGTAGAAGATCATTCCGCCGGGTTTCCCACCATATTAAAATCTTTCAAATTGATCGATCCCTCAACGAATGCATTAATATCTCAAATTATTGATACACCAAAACAGTTTGATAACGCAACAAACCTTTCAACAATTGATTACACTAACATTCTCAAATACACAATGACCACCTCCGCGGTCAATGGCAAGATCACTAAAAACCCTCAACAGCCCATCTACAATATTGGCACTCAAGTAGCCTTGACCGCGACACCCAATTCTGGATATAAATTTCTCTCCTGGAGCGGCGATGCCTCCGGGAAGATTAATCCATTGACGGTCACGATCGATAAGGATAAAACGATCTCAGCAGTTTTTCATACGCCTCCGACGGCCAATGCAGGGCCTGACCAAACCATCACCCTGCCGGCCCAAGCTGTTTTATCCGGCACAGCCAACGATGATGGCCTGCCCAGCCCCTTATCCTATACATGGAGCCTGGTCTCCGGTCCGGGAACCGCTGCTTTTGCGAATAACAAAAACCTTAGCACCACGGTGACTTTTAGTAAGGCCGGTGCGTATGCCTTACGCTTGACGGCAAGTGACGGGGCATTAACAGCAACCGATGACATTATCATCACTGTCAATCCTCAATCTTACACCTTGAACGTCTCGGCATCAGGGTCTGGCAACATTACCAAAAGCCCGGCGCTATCCAGTTACTCCACTGGCACTGTGGTTAGTTTAACCGCAACACCAGCTAGCGGTTTTCAGTTCGTCGGATGGAGCGGGGATATTTCTGGCTCTGCTAATCCCATCATGGTAACAATGTCCAGAAATATTACGATCACCGCCAATTTTGTGCCTTTATCCTACACCTTAAACGTTTCGGCATCAGGCTCTGGAAGTATTACCAAGAGCCCGGCGCTATCTAGTTACCCCGCAGGCACTATGGTTAGTTTAACCGCAACACCAGCCAGCGGTTTTCAGTTCGTCGGATGGAGCGGGGATGTTGCTGGCTCTGCTAATCCCATCATGATAACGGTCTATAAGAATTTATCCGTAACCGCTATCTTTGTACCAAAACCCAATCAAGCGCCGACGGTCAATGCCGGGCCGGATCAATCATTCCAATTCTCAGCGAATCTACCTGTATACTTTAATGCAACAGCATCAGACGATGGTCTTCCCTATCAAGTATTGACCTATACGTGGAGCATGGTTTCGGGTCCGGGAAGTGTCAATTTCATGAATAGAAATGCACCTAACACACCCGCTATATTCAGTAATGCCGGGGTTTATGTTGTACGCTTATCTGTCTCTGACGGGGCTTTAACAACCAGCGATGATGTGACGATCAATGCGATCGCTATCCCTCAACCCAATCAAGCACCAGTTGTCAATGCCGGACCGGATCAAACCGTTCAATACCAAGCCACATTAAATGGAACAGCAAACGATGATGGCCTGCCAAGAAATTCTTTAAGCATCTCATGGGTGAAGATCTCGGGTCCTGGCAGTGTTTTATTTGATAATTCCAGCACTCTTATCACCCCTGTTATGTTCACAGCTAAAGGAACATATGTCTTGCAATTAACAGTCAATGACGGTCAATTGTCTTCATCAGATCTTATTGTGATCAGAGTTCTGAGCACTGTCCAGGCCTTCTAAAAATATTGTGCGTATCTTTAGTTCGAAATATTAGATGAAGGCGCACTATTATTATCGAATAATGCGCAAGCGAGTGACTACGAGGCTTCCGTTGATCGTGGCATTGCCGTCTATGGCGCGCTCTAGATTGAGGTTCTCCACATTGAGCGCCAGGGGTTTGGCTTGGATAATGAACAGGAATTGGACCATATTCTTCGATGTGCCGCTGATCGTTAAAGCGATAGGATAGCGCGCCAGCGTATCCCGTATGATAGGGCGGGGCTCGATATTTAAGATGCGGATATTCGCAGTCGTTGCGGCAGCTTCCAGCGCATTGATAATTTCTGAGTTCTCCGCGGCATCAGAGGCAGCAAAGCCCCATTCTTTGACCAGGCTGTCCAAAGCTCCTTGTAAATTTCCGCGTTTTTCCAGGATTTGCCGTCCTTTTTCTAATCGCTCTTCACTGATCACAATGCTCTCATCAATGCCTGAAAGCGCGGCTTGAAAGGGTTTGACCACAACAAAGATCATAATATAGCCGCATAAAAGTAAGAACGTTACGATCGCGATCATTTTCTCTCTATTGGATAATTTTAGTTTGATCATTTCATCTTACACGAGATCTTAAAATAACTCGCCTCAGAATCCTGGGTTGTACGTTTATTGACAAAATCAAGCCGCACATTCGCAAAGAATGAAGACCGCATCAATCCCTCCTGAAAACTATTGATGTCTGCCTGATTCTTAGCCACGCCTTGCATACTAAGTACCCGGTCATCGCTAATATTGATATTAAACAAAGAAATATTGGGTCCAGCCGATCGAGTGACCACAGCGAACATATCTTTAAAGATAACCCTGTTATTGAGCGCCCCGGTCATGGCATCGATCTTCGCTTTGTAATCCTCCATCACATCGAGCTGTTTCTTGGTCTCTGCCCATTTGGCATTGAGATCTTCCACATATTTGTTCTTACGATAAACATAAAGCGCGCCTACTCCAATAACCAATAGAACCAAGATCAATATTGCCCCCATCATCCTGATGATCGCGCGTTTAGCCTGTGTTCTTAAATGTGTTTGAACTAGGTCTTGCGGGATCAAATTAACACTTTGTGTCAGATCCGCGGATGAAAAACCAAGAAGCGCCGTTGCAGATCCCAATGTTCCCTTCTTGCTCCCGCCGTGGTCAACTGCTTCAACCGGCAACTCATATTCTTTGATCAAAATTGCCGACAAGTCCTCCGGGATCCCCCGTGCCCCGGTCAGCATGATCTTCACCGGCAATGGACCGAGGCGCTCCTGAACATACCCATCAACCGTCAGATCGATCTCTTTCAGCAGGAATTTAAAATTATCGGCCGCGATATCCCCTTCAGGCAAGCGCAACGCACGGGACGCATACAAATTTTCCCCGGTGCAAATACAGATCTCGCCGTCATGCTCATTCATATCGATGATCATGAACACAGCGGTCCGTTCCGAGCAATGACGGCAATGCCATAGCCACACCCCAAAAGAACTAAGCGTGATACAAGAAGGCATTGCGTCTGTTTTCACGTAGATTTTCCAGTAACGCTCAATGCTTTCTCTGGGAACAATAATGATCATCACTTTGCTATTACCTGTCCCGTCGACACTAAGGACCTTAAGATCAAAAACAACCTCTTCTTCGGCATAGGGAACGATGCCGGCGATCTGTAACGCCGCCATATTCCTAAGCTCCTGGATTTGTAACGAAGGCAGCGTCATAAATCTCATCAAGGCGTTCTGCCGGTGAATGACCATGACCATTCCCGAGGGATTGATCTTCAACTCCTTGAAGAAAACGATCAACTTTTTGATGATCCCTTCATCCTTAAGCCCTCTAATATCCGTTTGACGGAAAGTGGGGGCGCCCGTTTCTTTGGCTTGAAAGAATGTCAGGTGTTCATCCGTAATAGATATGATCTTGTGATATTTATTTTTCATGCTTATATTCTATCGACCCGTTCGATATGCCATGTGCCGTCCTGATCCTTCCCGAGAACCGCATTGATCTCAATGCTGACCTTTGATGCCACATCATAACCAACCGCCCGCACCTGATAGTCCGTTGCTGTCGGCACATGATCAACGGGCGCCATCATGGCCAGTTCGATCGGATCAACGGCAACAGCTTTGTCCTTCGTACGGTACTTCTGCGCGATGCTGATGATCGTCTGAATATTCTCCACCTTGCGTGTTTCTTTAATATTGTCGATCAAAACCTGATAAAGCTGCTGAGAAACAGTCCAATAATTAAACTTAAGCCCATCTAAATGCTGTTTTGGATATATAGTCAGATCGTTCTTGATCTTAGCGAATATCGCTTTGGTCATGCCCTTGGCTAACAAGATCTCCGTCACATCGTCCAACGGTGCTTTCTTTGTCTTATAGACCCATTCGACAACACCCGCCGCAGCCTGATCCCCTTCTGTCCTCGAGAACCCGTATTGAGCGATCAAGCCTGCCAAGAGACTACTATTAGTTTCATTGAGGGCATTTAAATTCAGCCGCCGTGTTTCATCCTCGATCGTAATATCAAATCGTGCGTTCTTATTTAAAACAACATGATAAAAATACTTTTGCGCTTCTTCCTGTGAGGCAACGCTCACCGCGCTCTGCCACGGGGAATCGGCCTTGCTGGGATAGAGATTGATCAGATTAAGCGCATAATTAATGCCCGCCAAAGCACTGGCCCGGGCGCGTGTCCGGGCAAATTCTTTATCAATGTACCGGGTCAGGATCGACACGCTTTCCCCGGCACTGGCCGCAAAAACGACCAACACACTCATCGCCGCGATGACGATTATCAGAATTATACCAGATTTATTATGGCGAATATTCATTCTTAATGATTTTCCAAATAAAAGATCCGGCTAAACTCCAATGGTTTCTGCCCCGAATGATACGGTTTGAACCGCAGGCTCACTTTGACAGCCCAAGGAAGACTGCGGTTGCTCCATTCCTTCCTCCAATCGAAGACGATCTTATCGGAAGGATTAGTTTCCGACTTTTCCCCAAAAGAAAATTCCAACCCCATAGCGTCCGTTACCTTCCCGGCAAGAACAGTCCCAGTTCCGGGATTCTTGTGCGCTATTACATCCTCCAAAGGCTGAACCTGCCTTCTTATAATATTCATATCTCCATGCGCATGCACTGCTTCATAGCGGACCATGGCCAAACCATTGTTCGTTCTGATCACACAACGCAATGATGTTGCCTGCCCCAGAAAACTTACCCATTGAGGATCCGCCGCACTATAATCAAATTTAACAGCAGAAGCGATATCATTGTCGAGGGCATCAAACACCTTGAACATTTGAAGATAGGTTCGTGTCGTAAACTGAGCGCGTTTATATGTTTCGATCCCGTTAGAGAATATCTGGAACAAACTTAAACTAACCAGCGCAACGATCACCGTCCCCAGGATCAGTTCCAGGAGCGTGAAAGCCCGTATGGTGCGGTTAATTGTAAAAGATGCTTTTTGTTGTTTGTGTGGTATTGTCATTAGGTAAGAGCGTTGTTAACCCAACACGGCGATCATTTTTCCCGTCCGTCCAAACAACGGCGATATCCAATTGTTTCAACCCTGTCCAAGGTTGTTGTACCAGCGTTTTAAGCCCCACATTATACTCAAAACGATCGAACGGGGCCACCGCCTTATGCTGATCGGCAACATTGGACTTATCTATGAAGATCTTCTCCTGGAGCTTCTCATTGATCAACAGCCAGGCCCGGCCATAGTCTTGCGCTTCATTGACCACATGTGCACTATTCATGAGCGCTTGCATGAGCGCCGTCATGCCGACGGCCATCAACACCACCGCCACCAAAGCTTCCGCGAGCACCGAACCGCGGCGCGTCGTCTTCATTATTTTTATTTCTCCCAATTAGCGATATCATCCTTGCTCTCGACACCGTCCTGGCCTAATGACGACAGGTCGTAGCTTTCCTTATTATGCACACCCGGCGTGATATACGCATAGGGACGACCCCAGGGATCTAGCGGCATTTTCTTTTTCTTGATATAAGGCCCGTTCCAATGTTCCGGCACCGGTGCCGCCGCCGGCTTGATAAAAAGAGCTCCGAGGCCTTGCTCCGTTGATGGGAAGGTGCCATTGTCCATTTTGTACAGATCCAACACGGCAGGGATATTGGTATCCACATCCGTCTGGGCCGCGACCAATTTTGCTTGATCCGTGCGGCCGGTCAAATTAGGGACCACCATCGCCGCTAAAACACTGATCATGATGACCACCAGTAATATCTCGATCATGGTAAAAGCACGCTGATTCATAAACACTCCCCTCATTTAATGATCATATTCATTTTGATAAGCGGTAAAATGATCGCGAACATCATCGCGCCCACCACCATTACCACCAAGATCAAGACCGCCGGTCCTAAGGCGTTCAAGGAATCCTCGGTCATCTGCTGACTTTCTCCCTCATAGATCGCTGCAACTTTAAATAAATTACTCTCAAGCCTTCCGCCTTGTTCACCCACAGCGATCAAATTAGCGGTGATGTCGCCAAATACTTGCGCGGATTTAACGGCCGCCGATAGACTTGTCCCCATGCGCACCTGCGCGGCGATGCTCTTCGCCTGTTCTATGAACACCGCATTCTCCAAAACCATGGTGCTTGACTCTAAGGCGGTAGTGATCGGCACGCCGCTTTCTAATAATACAGCCACCGTGCGCGCATATCGCGCGATATGAATTGCTTTCAAAAAGTCACCGACGATCGGGACGGACAATGAAATCTTGCTTAAATATAAATGCCCCTGCTTGGTCGATCGATACTTTAAAAAGAATATAAACGCCGCTATTGCGGCCAAGCCTACGATCCAGCCATAATGCGCCATAAAACCGCTTAATGCAACCACTGCTTTCGTCGGCCACGGCAGATCCGCTCCAAAATCATCGAACATCACGGAAAGTTTCGGCAGCACAAAAGTCAGCAAGACCACGATCGCCGACACACCCACACCCAGAATGATCATCGGATACATCAACGCGGAGCGAACACGATTCTGGATCAGTGCTTCTTTTTCTAAACTCTGACTTAACAACGTTAAAGCGCGTGATAGATTTCCCGCCGCCTCAGATGACCGGACCATGCTCACATACAACCGGTCAAAGATCTGCGGATGCCCTTCCAAAGCCCTCGATAAATTAGCCCCGTCTTTAACAAGGCCCCTCATCTGAACGATCGCCGCTTTCAAAGCCTCCGCGGTGCGCTGTTTTGCCAATAGCTCCAATGATTGCGCCAAAGGAACGCCGGATTCCAGCAGATCCCCCAGAGAACGGGAAAAATGCGCCAGTGCTTGCACGGACACAGAGTTCTGTGAAAAGAACGGCCTAGCAAGGCCTTCCGCGGCATTTAAACCTTGTGTTCTAGCTTCCTCCACCACGATCGGCGTATGTCCCAATTGCAAGATCTTAACAACGGCGGACTGTTGATCTTCTGCTGTGATCTCTCCCTCGATCAAGGAACGCGAAGGACTCTTTGCTTTATATAAAAAAACCGGCATTACAACCCCTATTTTTCTGTCGCTTGCAAGACTTCCGCCGCTGTTGTCACACCCGAAACGATTTTATCCCACCCATGCGCGCGCATGGTCCTCATCCCCTGGCTCAATGCTTTTTGAACGATCTCCTGCGCCGTCGCGCGGGCCATGATCAAAGCGCGTATCTCATCGTTCATGTTCAGTATTTCCCCAATGATCTGCCGGCCGAGATAGCCCGTCATCCGGCAATGCTTGCAACCTTTCGCAGTGTAAATGACCATGGCAGGATCAATCGTTTTAAAGCCAAAATCTTCTGCAACAGCCCGCGTAAGCGGTATCGGTATTTTGCATTGTGGACATAATGTCCGTACAAGGCGCTGGGCGATAAAACTCTCAACCGATGAAGCGATAAGGTATGGCTCAATGCCCATGTCCAAAAGACGGGTAACTCCGGAGGCCGCGTCATTGGTATGCAGCGTCGAGAACACCAAATGACCTGTCAACGCGGTCTGTATGGTGATCTGCGCTGTTTCCGCGTCACGCACTTCCCCCACCATGATCACATCCGGATCATTGCGCAGGACCGAACGCAGAATGGAGGCAAAAGTCAAACCGATCTGCGCGTAAGCCTGTACCTGGACGATCCCTTTGAGCTGATACTCGATCGGATCTTCAATGGTGATGATCTTCGTGTCTTCGCGGTTAATGGCCGCTAAACACGCGTATAATGTCGTTGTCTTTCCGCTGCCCGTCGGACCGGTCACAAAAACGATCCCATGCGGCTTTGCGATCAGTTGATCTATCACTGCCCCTTGGTGCTTATCAAAGCCCAAATCCTCGATGCTGAGCAACTTAACGGCATTCAATATGCGAATCACCGCGCTTTCACCGTATGAAGTGGGCAAGAATGAAACACGCAAGTCCAGATCGACGTCCCCCGTCTTGACCTTAAAACGTCCGTCCTGAGGAAGACGTTTTTGAGCAATATTCAGATTCGCCAAGACCTTGACCCGGGTGATCAGCACATCGGCGAAGAATCTCAGGTTTGACGGTATCCCCGCGTCATACAAGATACCGTCGATGCGGTAGCGGACCCGCAGCGATTCTTCAAAAGGTTCGATGTGAATATCCGTCGCATGATCCTTATACGCTTGCAGCAATATCTGGTTGAGAAAACGGCTGATCGACGCATCGGAATCCTGCTCATCGATGATCGTCACTTCTTGTTCCATGGATGACTGCGCCGCGGTGCCCATCATTTGTTCGATGGTTTCCGCTCCCAGCCCATAATGTTCACGGATAGCTTCAAGGATCTCTTTTTGGGTGGCCAGCACGATCGTCACCGGACATCGGACGATCAAATTCAAGTCGTCGATCACACGCACATCAAGAGGATTATATACCGCAACCTTCAAGAGGCCATCGGTAAAACTGACGGGAAAAACCTTGTAATAATTCGCGGATCTCGCCGGTAAACGTGCCAACGCGCGGGGATCAACACTAACATCTTTTAAACTAATGATCTCAATGTTGAGTTGATGGGATAAGCATGAGAGGATCACCTGCTCATCATTGATAATGCCGTTCTTTAACAGTATTTGCCCTAAAAGCTCCTTGGTGCGTTTCTGTTCTTCCAACGCGACAGCCAGCTGTTCTTGGGCGATCGCGCCTTGTTCTATCAGCAATTGTCCCAACAGCGATCTCTTTTGCCAGCGCACAGTCAGCGTCCTTACTCTACGGGATATGGCGAATAAACTTTATCGTCTTTGATCAGCCTGGGATTAACATCTTTCGCCTGAATATCCCCTGTAATGATCCGGGGGGTTAAAAACACCATGATCTCGGTCTTCTCAATGGAGTCGCTCTTTTGCCTGAATGCCCCGCCTACGAAAGGCATTTTTCCTAAAATAGGAACCTCACTTGAATTGGCCGAACGCTCATCCTTGATAAGCCCGCCTAAAACAATGGTCACCCCGTCTTTGACGCGGATCGTCGTATCGACCGTCGATGTGTCTACAATAGGGATCTCGTTCTTTGAACTGGTGATCAATGTTGTGGTCGCGGAAGAAACCTCCGGCTTGATCTTCATGGTAATATAACCGTCTTTATGGATCGTCGGTGTCACGGTCAATTTAACCCCCACGTCGATGAAGGTGACAGATTCCGAAACACTTGTAGGTCCAGAAGCCGGTGTCGTTGTGGTCGTGGTGACATAGGGCTTTGTCGTACCGACCAAGATCTTCGCTTCCTGATTATTAACGACAGCAATGCTGGGATTCGACAAGAGCCGTGTTTTGCCGGACGCATTGAGCGCCTCCATCACAAAACTATATTGGTCATTATCGATCGTCCCGATGCTTAAGACCCCTTTCGGTGTCACGGCATCGCCCAAAGAAAAATTATTCGTCATGCGCAAGTCATGCCACTTATTGATCACCGCGTCCCAATTGATCCCTAATTTTGTTTTGTCCGTCAATGACACCTGAACGATCCTGGCCTCGATCAAGACCTGTGCTTCTTTCTTATCCAAGGCGCTGATCACATTGGTGATCTCCATGATCTTAGGCGCGATGTCCGTGACAACGATCTTATTGCTTTTAGCATCCGCTTCCGCGTGGCCGATATCTTTGGTCAACAAGGGCGTAACCGACTTGATCATATCCTCGGCTTTCATATAACTTAGATCAAACACCTGTGTCCGGCGAGGCACGTCAAGCATATGTATCAGATTATCCACATCTTTCAGTTTAGCCGCCGTGTCTTTGACGAATATCTTATTGGATTGCGCGTCAAAACGAATGGTCCCGATCTTAGGCGTGAGGATCTCGGCAATGCGCGCGGAAATAGCATCGGCCTGTACGAACATCAGTTCAAAGGAACGTGTTTCCGCCGGGGTATCGATCGAGTTCAAGAAATCTTCAATATTGGCCAGATTCCTCGGCAATTCTTCGATGATCAGAGAATTGGACTGCTCGTCCGCGATGACTTTTCCAGCGGTGCTCTTAAAATTCGCGAGCAAAATCGCCGCGTCGATCGCGTTCATGCCTTTTAAAGCGATCACCTTGCGCACCGTTGCCTGCCCGAACTTGTAACCGAACAAACGTTCAAAATCAGCCGTAGGGATGATCTGCACGATGCCGCGGCTCTCAACGTACGCGAGATCATTGGACTCCAAGATAATATGCAAGGCATCATGCACTTCCACGTCCTTTAAATAGATCGTCACCCTCCCCTGAACGTTCTTGCCTGAAATGATATTTAAACCTGTTTTAGCGGAAATAAGCTTAAAAACATCATTGATATCCATGTCTTTAAGCTCCAGCACATCGAGCATTTGTTTTGACAACGGCGACGGTGTTCCCGCCGCGGGCACAACAACTTCCACAGGCACCGCGTCTCCCTCCTGTGCCAATAAAGGATGCACGGCGATACATAAAAAGAATATGGTGAAGAATAAATTAACCATTATTTTGATAACAACGACAGCGTGATCTCCTGACCTTGATATTTTAACAATGCCTGATCCCTATGGATATCGATGACTTCGATCCCTTGTGCCTGGCTTCCCTTGGTAATAAAATACGTCTGATGTGCATTCACATCCTCGATCGCGAGCTGTGACACCGCCCCTAATATAACCCCCACCACTTTGAAATTCCCCGGCAAAGCATTCGGCAGAACAGGATTATTGACATTATTCATGTCCGCCGGCGTCAATGACGTGTTAAATAAGTCCCTTGAAGCACTTAACGCAGCCATCTCCACATCTGCTCCCGTCACGTTTTGCATCTTCTCCGGCAATGCCGGCTCAAACTGTTGGGTAACTTTGGGAACAACAG
>JANNCL010000108.1:0-2506 GCA_031386565.1 Candidatus Omnitrophota bacterium | reverse complement strand
ACCGTCAGACGTTTGAACCACATGCCCTTGACCACCGCGTCGCTTAACACATTCAAACGGCGCGACCAGTCGACATTTTTAGCCAATGTTGCTTTCGTAATGCTCGCTACCTTAGCGCGCAGGTCATTGGACTCTTTATTGATATCATCGATCGTTTTCCTGGAAGACTGCATTTTCGTCCATTCGGACTTTTTGGCAGCCAGCTGATAACTTTTGAACCCGCAAAAACCTGCCAATAAAATATTGGACAATACTAGAACGATCATGAATGTTCCCCCTAGCCCCAATGATATTTCCGCAGGAATATCGATGGATAACGACGACAGGGCAACTTGTTTTCGCGCATTAAGCGGTAATAAATTAATATCGATCATGGTTTCACCAAACCTAAGCCTATGGCCGCCCCAAGCTGGGTGGAATAATTTTTAACATCGGTCGCCGCGACCGCCGGACTTAATTTGAGATCCGTTAAAGGATCCCAACGTTTGACCGCGATCCCGATCTGTTTACCGATGATATTCTCAATGCCCGAGATCAAAGAACCACCGCCAAAGAGGAATAACTCATCGATCAGAACATTGCGCTCCGTCATGAAATAATCCAGGGATAACCGGATCTCCGCCACCAAATTACTGACGGCCGCCTCACACGCTTCCTGCACTTCCGGCTTTTCCAATGCCTGCGGATCATGTTTAAGGCTTTCGGCCTTTTGCGAATCGATCCCTAGAATATTCGCGATCTGCTGCGTGATCTCGTGGCTTCCGATAAAAATATCCCGCGTAAAACGCGGGGAAAAATCCTTGACCACCAAAAGACTGCTGACCGCTCCCCCAAAATCCAAAATAGCCTTGGCCTTATCCGTCGCAACTGAGATCGGCCCCAGCCGCTCGAACGCATTAGCGACAGCCAAAGAATTGACCGTGATGCGATTTAGTGATACACCAGCCTCTTTGAATAAATTTATACGCTCGTCGACCATTTCTTTCTTCACCGCAACGACGAGTACAGCCATTTTCTTTTCTTTTGGTTTCTGTTCGAGGATCGCGCAATCCGTGTAAATGGTCTGCGGGTCAAAAGGGAAATATTTATCAAGCTCGAACGCAAAGGACTTGCGCAAATCTTCCAGCGGCATGATAGGCATATCGACATAACGTATCAAAGTACCTTTACCTGAAACAGCCGAGACCGTCACCACATTCCCCGAAAAATTGATCTTAGCCTGCAGCTTTGTCAGCGCATCTTTGATATTCCCGTTCTCAATACGCTCCACCCCCCAGGCACCCAGCTCCAAACCGCTTGGATGAGGATTGATCTGCACCGCTTTGACCGCACTCGTCCCGATGTCGATACCGATAACAGGCAAACGCGGCGGCTTTGGCACAAATTGCTCTAAGAACGTAACATAATTTTTAAATAAACTATTAAGATCCATAGGACATTATTATTTTAACAGACAAACGAGAAGGTTGTTAAACTATTCAAATTCTTTACAACTTTAAGGATCTTCTCTTTTTTAAATAAGCCCTTAAGATTGCGATGCTTTCTTGGAAAAACATAATGTTATTTTCTATTTGGAATAGATCCCATTGTTATTTCGACGACAATGGCTTTACGTTTCCAATAAAAAAGACTTAATTCATGCTTGATGATTTGGTCAGGACTAAATTCCACGCCCTCAAGGATAGAATTCTTATAGTTATGAGGAACTGACATTACTAAGTCCATATACCCCTGCTTAGTGATCTCACCCTTAAAACCGGCTCCCAGCTTTTGACAAAACTCGCCGCATGCATTCATCATCGACCCATCATCTTCATCTTCAGGAATGGGAATCCCTAAATTCTTATATAATTTTCCAGCATTTTCAAACTCAACATAAACAACCAAAGCACCCTTTGCTTTTTTATGATTTTCTAGATCTTGCGTACTTAAATAAAAATTAACTACTGAAACATAGGAAGGGGATTTAAATTTCTCAATGCCGTCGCAACGCATACGTCCGTTATATTCAATAATATCCAAATCTTCAGACCGCGTTGGTTCTGTAGGCATAATTCCTGCCATCGATCCCAATGTCTCTTCGACAATATTCTTCAAGGTATTTATCAAAACCTGAGGATCCATCCCTTGACCGCCGTGAACCATAAACACTCCCTCTTAGAATTTCATAATCCATTGGTTTAATTTCTGTTTTAATTCATTAATCTGAATTGGCTTTACAATAAGTTCGTTCATTCCCGCCTCTAAATATCGATATTGTTCTTTCAACATGTCTTCTGCAATTAAGACTATAATTGGTAATTGAGTTAATCCCAATGCGCGTACAGACTTAACAATCTCATAACCTTCCGAAGCATCTATTAAACATAGATCATAACGGTCAGCATGTATCTTTTCAACAACTTCTCGGTTACTACTCATATACGCAGTCACGCAGCCGACTGAATCTAAATAACTTTTCAACAACTCTTGATCATGAACATTATCATTAATAACTAGAACTTTT
>JANNCL010000102.1:0-5439 GCA_031386565.1 Candidatus Omnitrophota bacterium | reverse complement strand
ACCACCGATGCCATTGCTGAGCGAACGCGACAGACGCACCGGGATTGATCTCAACTAACGGCGCGTGCAATTCGATCTCCGCGTAATCCGCTTTATCGGCATTAAAGATCTCGACCGCCGAACGGTGCGCATAGTTAGCCTGGGCGTCTAATGTATATGTTTTAAGCCACACGATCTCCTTAGGCCCGCCCAAAGGCATCTTGATCAGCACTTTGCCTTCCGTCGGCATACCACCGCATTTAAATAGTACGGGCTGATGACAGAATATTTCCGTCCATCCGTGCTCTTCCTTAAAAACGGATTTCACATCTGGCAATGTTTTGTCTTCTTGATGATACGATCGTATCGCGCCCTTACGCGCGGGAATAAAAAATTCACATGGCCTGGGGATCTGCGTCACATTCCATATCCCCTTTAAAATAGGCTGATCGGTCTTATTATGGAATTCTTCTTCCAAATAAACCACACTTGCGCCGTCGAGCTTGACCTTCCTGACGATCTGCAGACCCGTCTCACGGCACACGGATGACGTCATCACCGCAGTTTGATCCTGCCACGTCAACGCATATGGACCAGCATCTAGTTCCAAAGGCGGGATCGCATCTTCCCAAGACGACTGGGGTGCTACCCATGTTTTATCGCCACCCCAAATACGAAAACCGATCTCCTTCTTCTTGGCCTTAATATCTTCAATGGTCGGAAAATCAAGGCCAAGGCCCGTCATGTCCTTAGGGACATAGAGAAGCTCTTTGCCTTCATAACGCACAGAAAGGATACGACCGCCGATGCCGGGAGCAATGACAAGACTTAACGGACCGCTTTTAAGACGCCAGCCTTGCCAGGAATGAATTTCAATAGGATCTGTATGAACTGTGAACAATTAAAAACCCACGATCAATTAATCGAGTAAAGGCGTCATGGACATTATTTCTTCGATACGGCCAAAACGATTCTTATAATCTTGGCGTGATCGTTTAATGACTTCCATCGCTTCCTCGCGCCCATACACATGAGTGATCTCGCAGATACGCTCTTGTGCCCCGGGCAAATCTTTATAAGTTAAAAAATAATGTTTTAAACGGTCAATGAACGCCCTTGGGCAATCCTCAATATTCTGCCATTGGCTATACAAACCGTCCCCCTGCATCACCGCAATGATCTTATCGTCCGCCTGCCCCTGATCGATCATGCGAAAACCACCGATAGGGATGGCGCGTAAAAGAATATTGCCATGGCTAATGACTTTTTCCGTCAATACACAAATATCCAAAGGATCCCCGTCACCAGTAACCGATGTCCTGCCGGTACGCTCCTGCGATAATTGTGCCACGCTTTCCGAACAATACGTTTGCGGGATAAACCCATACAAGGTCGGGCAAATACTGGAATACTTTTGCGGGCGGTTGACTTTTAAAAAACCGCTGACCTTATCGATCTCATATTTGACCGTATCCGACGGAACAGTCTCGATATAGGTATTGACCAGCTTAGGTGCGTCCTCTCCGATATTAACCCCATGCCACGGATGCGCGTGCATCAAAAGGCCTAACGTCCGCCATAATTCTTGATCTTGAGTATTCATATTACCCTTTCAAATTTTCAAAGCGCCTTCAGTATAACAAAGTTTCTGTGAAAATCACCAATAAAATACGCTTTGATGTTCTCCGGACAAAATACGCTCTATCACGTCCAAAACTTCTTGTGTCGTGATAGAGTCTAATTTCCCTGTTTGCATGCGCGCTTTTGCGTCAAGTTTAACGGTCTCGTGGGGTTTATTCGCCAAGATATACCCCTTAGGGCCGAACGGCGCCCAGCGGCCAGGGTTGATCCCCGGCTGATCCCGCAAGAATAAACTGATCACATGGATACCGACACCGCTTGCCACATGCACCGGACCTGAATCATTGGAGACCAGCATGCGGCAGCGTCTTAAAACTCCCGTCATTTGTCCGACGCTAATCTGACCGGAAAGATCATAGACCTTCCCCTTGACGGCTCCCTTAATCGTTGCGGCAATAACGGCTGTTTCTTTGCCACCGATCAAGATGATCTTGAAATTATAACGCTGCTGCAAAGAATTGATCAGATCAGCAAAACATTGTGCGGGCCAGATCTTCGTAGGGTCAGACGCCCCCGGGTGGATCGCGATGACTTCCCCAGCGACCAAGCCTTCCGCATTAAACCATGCATTGGCCCACGCTTCCGTCACTTTCTGACTAGGGATAAAGATCTCCGGGGTCACATGGTCAATGTTCACCGTTTGCAATACGTCCAGACAATAGCGGACTTCATGTTTTTGTCCGAGGGACCGCATGTCTTTGACAGGGTGTGTCAATAGCCATCCCCATTTATCATTCTTATATCCCGCTCTAATAGGAACTCCAGCTAAATAACAGGCAAGATTATAGCGACGTTTGGTATGAAAGATAAAAACAGCGTCGAAGGAACGCCGGCGTATGTCCCGAGCCAAATGCAATGCCCCGATCCAGCCCTTATGACGCCCTACACGGTCATCAACGACGACATCATTGATATAAGGATTACCTTCCACCAGATCTTTTGTCGCCGGACTTACCATGACCGTGATACGCGCATGAGGATACGCATGCCGCAATGCTTTAAAAACAGGTGTCGTGAGCACAACATCTCCGATACGATCGGTACGCACGATCAGGATATTAGCGGATCTGTTCAATAGCATTCACCACATCCTTTAAATTAATCTGTGACATATCGCGTCCTTTATGAACAACCGCATGTTTAGACCGCCATGGGCCGTATTTTTTCTGGTCCGTCGGCCCCCATAAAACAACATGCGGGACTTCCATATAATTCGCTAAATGCATGATGCCGCTATCATGCGCGATCAAGAATTTAGACCTAGACAACACAAAACAAAGTTCACGCAGATCTGTTTTTCCAGCCATGGAAACAACACCGGGAAGCGCAAGGTCAAGAATAGGCTGTAGAGAGAGCGCATCACGATCATCCCCGACAAGGATGATCTTTGCCCCCTCTTTTGAAAGCCTTACGATAAGATCTCTGAAATTTTCGATAGGCCACCGTTTGGCTGTATCCGCGGCCCCGGGCGCTATCACGATAAAATCATCGAACGGCAATGCAACAGGCTTAGGAACGACCGCCTGTTTCCGGCTGAAAAGTTGCGCTTGCGGATAAACCGTCTTTAGACGCCGCAAATGTTTTTGCAGCATATGTTCTTCACACTTTGTGGTCCCTATCGGCGTTCGCCATTGATGCCTTAAAAAAAGCGGTAAGAAGGTCTGCCTAAGATCAACAAGGACATCAAATGGCGTTCTATTTAATTCCTTATACCATTCCATATAATACCCAAATGGTTTTCTTTTCTCAAAAACAACTGTTTTGATCCTTGTTTGTCCACCATACAAAGAACGCGCTTTTGGTCCGACCACCACGGTCAGCCCCGCTAGCGGAAAATCCTCCAGCAAAATATCCAACACCGGCGTTGTTAAAACCACGTCGCCGATATTGGTAAGCGAGATGACGCATATTTCCTTAACGGATGAGTTCTTTGTAAGCTTCGAAAACATCGTGAACGCTTATACCTTTCATGCATTGATTGTCCACACACCCTAAATGATAACACGGCGTTCTATTACAGCCGATGTCATGGAATAAGATACGGATCTTGCCCGTTCCTCGAGGCCCAGTGATCTCAGAGCGAGTAGGACCGAACAATCCGATCACCCTAGCCCCAACACTGTTTGCCAAATGCAATGGTCCGGAATCCGCGGAAATGACCGCGATTGAACGGGCATAAACCGCCAACGATTGTCCCAGCGTTGTTGACCCGCATAAATTATCCGCATCCACACCGCTTGTTTCCATGATCTCTTCTGCAGCAGCATGGTCTTTCCCTGACCCAGTAAAAACAACCCGCACACAGTGCTGTTTCATCACTTCTGCCAGACCAACCCAAAACTTCTTGGGCCATTGCTTTAAATCCCAATTACCACCGGTATTAAACACCACATACTCTCCCCCCACAGGTAAACTTTCTCGAGGAGCATTTAACCGGTAAAGGCGCTCCGACGGACAGATCCCTAAAGACTCAATGACCGTCAAATAATGATCCATCCGATGCGCACCTTGAGGTTTGTTTGGAACTGATCGCGTCATTAGCAGCGGCCATTTACAAAAACCAACACGTTCTTTAATGCCCGCCAGCCAAACGATCATCGCTCTGGAAACCGAACGATGCAAGACCAAAGCAATATCAAATCGTTTTGATCGAAGCTGCCAGATCAACATCGCTTTTTGCCAGGGCCAAAAATGACGGCCCTGTTCATCCATCACCAAGACCTCATTAACATCCGGAGAATATCGCAAGACTTCGGCAACACGCGGGACGCATAAACAGGCAATATGAGCGTTCGGGTATTCCATACGCAATGCGCTAAAGACCGGCAAAGAAAAGACCGCATCCCCCAGCCAATTCACATTAACGACGAGTATATTGTTCATAACAATGACGGGTATCCTTGACCATGCGCGCTGCACTAAAAAGAGTTTTTATCCGCACTCTGGCTTTCTCGGCCATGGCCTGTGCTTTTATAGGATCTTTTAACATCATAATGATCTTCGCGGCCAATTCCTGATATTGATTCGGCGGGACTAAAAAACCTGTTTGGCCTTCTTCCACAAGGTCGATCATCCCCCCAACTCTTGAAACCACGACCGGAACCCCGCTGGCTTGAGCTTCCATGACGGATAGCCCCAAGCCTTCCTGCAGCGACGGCATGACAAATACATCAAGCAACGGCAACAAAACGGATGTTTGATTAACCGCAGGCAGGAACTGAACATGCATAAGCAAGCCGCGTTTATGCACGCATTCCCTTAAATACATCTCTTGATCCCCCTCCCCGACGATCCATAAGCAGGCATTAGGAAATTGCTTTAGAACATCGGTCATGGCAGCGATCAACACATCAATGCCTTTGACCGGCGACAAACGGGCAATGATCCCGATCACCGGATTACCAGATATTCTTTTTTCTTCCCTTAATACTTCACGCTGCCGAGCGTTAACCGGAGCAAATTGTGTACTATCAAGGCCATTAGGGATCAAGGCAATGCGTGTCGGATCAACATTGAAGCCGCACTCCAGATGTTCTTTTACCGGCGCACTGATCGCAATGACCGTTCTCCCCCAGCAGGGAAACATCAGTCGAAATAACCGGGGTTTAAAAAAACCATGACACGTCGTCACATAAGGTACACCTGTCATGTTAGAGGCGATCGAGGCCATGACCGCAGTGACCCTGGTCTGCGCGTGCATGATATCGATCTTATTATCTTTGATAAAACGGATCAATTGCGGAATTGCAGCCCAAAGTTTTGGATGAGCTTCGGACTTTACCTTGATGTCCATGCGCACATGGAAAACACCCGCGCGCT
>JANNCL010000101.1:0-5021 GCA_031386565.1 Candidatus Omnitrophota bacterium | reverse complement strand
TGATCTCAAGCCAGATGGCCTAAATCTACAGATAAATAATCAAGGCGGGGCGATCGATTTTAAGGTGGATGCGGCCATGTTGGCGCGTTTACGTGATGCGACAGGTTTCGAACCGGTGGTTCTTGATATTAAGCCTTTTGAGGGTCTTAACGGATTAAAGGCATTTCTTGGTTTAACAACAAAATAGTGATTTTGGGCCACTTTCCCAGCCACTTTCCCTCCTTGCCTTGTAAAGGCCTAATTTGTGCACTATACTTATCCGATGCGAATGAAAAGAAAAACGACTTCTATTTGCTTGATTCTCTGCTTCTTAATATCATCTTTGGGATGCGTATCAGATATCAGTGCCGGTGATGTGCTTCTTCCTAATCCTGGAACAATGGTGTCTTTGAGTGCCAGCTTTGCAGCGCCTGTTTTAAAAGGGATCAAGGTTCATCCTGATAATCCTTTTAAGTTCGATTTTATTCTAGATACTGGTGAGGGAAAAGGTGACAGTGATCAATTATCAGAAACGTCAAAAGAGCTTATCAAGTATTTTTTAGCCAGCATTACAATACCAGATAAAGACCTGTGGGTTAATCTCTCCCCGTATGAAAAGGAACGCATCGTTCCGGAGAGTTTTGGACGAACGACCATGGGCAGGGATCTTTTAGCCCAGGACTATTTACTCAAGCAAGTCACTGCCAGTTTGATTTATCCTGAAAAAGAAGTGGGAAAACAGTTCTGGGCTAGGGTATATGAAGAAGCCCGTAAAAGATTTGGCACGGCCAATGTCCCTATCAATACATTCAATAAAGTCTGGATCGTACCAGACAAAGCTATTGTGTACGAAAACTCCAAAGCCGGGATAGCCTATGTTGTTGAAAGCAGTTTAAAGGTAATGATAGAGCAGGATTATTTAGCGATCGAGCACAACCACAGCCGACCAGTGGACATATCTCCAACAGAGATGTGTCCTCAAGCCGGTTGCCAAGCGAACCAACGATTGAATGCGAAAGCGTCCCATGGAAACAACCAAACGAATACTATCACGTCCCAGATCGTCCGAGACATCGTTATCCCTCAACTAACCACAGAGGTTAATCAAGGTGCTAACTTTGCCAAGATGCGTCAGGTGTATAATGCTTATATTTTGGCAGCCTGGTATAAAAAGAAAGTTAAAGACAGTCTTTTAAAACATATCTATGCAGATAAGAATAAGGTCTTTGGAGTTAACATTGAGAACCACAATGAAAAACAAAGGATCTATCAGCGTTATTTGGAAGCTTTTAAGAAAGGTGTGTATAATTATATCAAAGATGATGCGGGCCTCCCGAGTTCTCAAAGGATCCCTCGGAAATTTTTTGCTGGAGGGGTAACACTAATAAACCCGGCAATGATCACATATGTTAGTGGCAATAATGTTCTGCCATCATTACCGTTTAAGTCTGGGCAGGTATTTATTGTTTCTTCAGAGATCACAGCACTGAGCGACATGGGCATGCTCAATAATAGCGATGTTCTATTACGATTACTGGAAGCGTTCAATAGTTCTCTGCCTGTGTTCAGGCAAAAGGGGATACAACTTGCATTCCCTGAGGTTAAATTGCCTGATGCAATAAAGATTAATGGCTATGATATGTCTGGGCATAAGAATATATTCCACTTAAAGATGCGTATTACCAATGATAAGTGGGTCATGTTATATAATTTATTCCTCAAGAATGACAAGATCCCTTCAGGTTTGATCTACGGGGTTGATCAGGACGGTGTAATTATTAACCAATCAACGGTAAATATCCAAAGCACTCGGAGTAATACTCAACAACGTGATGCAAAACAGGTAAAAGAAGCCTTTGATGGATTTGAAAGATTCCTTAGGGCCGTATTGACACCAGAGGAATTTAACATATTGAGTAACGATGAGATGAATTTAGCGGAACAAGGTTATGTACTAATGATGGAACAAATTCTTGGTCGTGGTGTGTATAAGCACATGACTGCTTTAATAAAAAAGGGAGAACTTGTTCCGGTATTAAATGATAATGAAATGGCTAATATCCACCCATCAGAAACGTATTTATATAAGAGGAGGTTATTAATAATAGCTTTGGCCACGGCGAGTGTTGGGGTCACGAATCATGGGATCAGCACGATAGTCAAGAAGTTGAGATCTGAAGGAACGTTTAATTTAATGAATTTACTTAAAGACTTATGGGACGAAGACGTGAACAGGCCTTTAGAACCTTCTCAGAATGAAAAACCAAAAGATGGTTTTGATGAAATCTCAGCTTCTAGCATGAGCGCTGTCAAGAAGTTCTCAAAAGACCTTGAGTTAAATGGTACTTTGCTCTCCGTTGCTTTAACAAGAGGGGGGTATCCCAATTTGATGAAATATTTTCGCATCGGTTTCAAGGTGCGTCAGCAAGACCTAGATGATCAAGTCTTAGCCGCGCTGTCCTATCTATTGTTTGAGGACGATGTTAATGCAGAACGAACGAGAAGTATTAAAAAGGCCGCATGGGATATATTAAGACATAAGGACACGTTCGATGCTCTATTTCTGAATATGTATCTCCCGAATAACCCGGATGCTCAAGGTTATGTTGGCAGGACTGAATTAATACAGATGGTGAAATTGTTTATGGTAAGCAAGCCCGTTCAAGGCCAGGCAAAGAAAGCATCACCGGCAATGTTAGTCCAGGCGAAATCTGCCACGACCGGAGGCATTGATCTAAAGCCTGATAACCTGCATCTTCAGTTAGAACATTCAGGGGAAATGATAACATTGAACGTAGACGGAGCAATGTTGACCCGATTAAAAAATGCTGCTGGTTTTTCGCCGGTCATTCTCGAGTTAAAACCTTTGGCTGATCTCGCTGCATTTAGATCATTCTTTGGAGTTAACTGATCTTGCTGTGTGACCCGTCGCAATAAGGTTTATTCCCGCTTACTTTACAGGTACACCAGGCAATTGTTTTCTCCTCGGTAACTTCCACGAACATGGGTGTCATGCCGGTGGGGCCGTGACTGCCGTCACAAAAAGGTTGTTTGCTGCTTTTTCCGCAGCTACACCAAGCGTATCTGCCGGGTTTTGTTTTAATGACGATGGGTCCTGAATTGTTCATGGATTGTACCCCTCCCCTTGCCCCTCCCACAAGGGGAGGGGAAATAATTAATTTTGTCTTCTAAGTTAATACGAAATTTGTTATATTGCAAGTCATGAAAAAATTCGACTTCGTTATTATTGGTTCCGGGATCATTGGGCTAACCTTGGGGTATGCTATTAAAGAACGCAAGGGCAATGCTTCGATCTTGATCCTTGATAAGGAAAATGCGCAGGCACAGCATGCTTCAGGGCGTAATAGCGGGGTGTTGCATTCGGGGTTTTATTATACTGCGGATAGTTTAAAAGCCAAATTTACGGTTGATGGCAGCCGCGCCATGAAAGCTTATGTGAAGTCCAAAGGGCTGGCGATCAATGAATGCGGTAAATTGGTCGTTGCGCAAAATGAATATGAACTGGGTCAATTAGATGAGCTCCTTAAACGCGGGCAGCGCAACGGGTCCAATGTTAGTCTCATTGATGAAGCGAAGGCTAAGGAAATAGAACCCAACGTCAAAACTTTCAAACGTGCTTTATATTCCCCCGATACGGCAAGCGTTGATCCCAAAGAAGTGTGTTTATCCATTAAGAATGACTTGCAAAAGCTTGGTGTTGAATTCTCCTACGATACAAAATATTTAAGCCGTCAAGGGAATGTGATCAGGACAACCCAGGGGGAATTTGAAGGAGGGGTCATCATCAATGCCGGTGGTTTATATGCTGATAAGATCGCACAGGATTTTGGCTTTGGGAAGAAATACACCATGATCCCCTTCAAGGGCTTATATTTAAAATACACCAAGAATAAGACCGATGTGAAGATCAATATCTATCCCGTCCCGAATTTAAAAAATCCATTTTTAGGCGTGCATTATACGAAGACTGTCGGGGGTGATATTAAGATCGGTCCAACTGCGATCCCTGCTTTCTGGCGGGAGAATTATCAGGCAATGGAACGTTTTGACCCTCAAGAATTGGCGCAAGTCCTATTCTATGAATCTAAATTGTATTTAAGCAATGCGTTTAATTTTCGAAGTTTAGCCCATGAAGAAATGCGTAAATACGACCGGGATTATTTTGTTTCTTTAGCGGTAGCGATGGTCGAGTCGATCGATCCCAAAGGTTTTACGGCCTGGACCGCGCCGGGCATTCGCGCTCAATTGTTAGATAAAGAGAAATTATCTTTGGTCCAGGATTTTGTCGTTGAAGGGGATGATAAAAGCGTGCATGTCCTTAACGCTGTTTCGCCCGCTTTTACCTGTGCTTTTCCTTTTGCCCGCCATGTAGTTGCGCATTCATGCATTAATGCCTGCCTATAAATTCTTATCTGTAAATTCTTGACACATGTTTATTTTTGAAGTTATAATCAGATATTCACATGTGATTCAAGGAGGCTTTTATGAGAACATCAAAAACCGTTACCGCAACACCCAAAAAAAGAACTTACACCAGAAAAGCTGTAAAAAAAGCCATTGAAAGTCAGGATGAGGAAACCATTTCAGTAGCTCAAGATTTACAGGAAGCGATTCGCATCAAGGCCTATGAGTTATTTTTAAATCGTGGCCAATGGGGAAATCCGGAGCAGGATTGGATCGAGGCCGAAAAGATCATCTTAAAAAAACTTAAATAATTGAGTCTAGTGATTCTTATAAAAAACAGATCTATCTTCAGATATACGAGAGATCTGTTTTTTTTATTTTCTTTATGAAAAAGAATAAAAATATTATCCCTGCAGTACTTTTAGCCTCCCTTGGGTATTTTGTAGATATTTATGACCTTATCTTGTTTAGTATCGTCCGGATCAAAAGCTTAAAAGGCATTGGTGTGGCTGAAGCGGATCTGCTTTCTAATGGCGTTTTATTGCTGAATATGCAGATGATCGGGATGTTGATAGGCGGGTTTTTGTGGGGGGTATTGGGGGATAAACGGGGGCGGT
>JANNCL010000087.1:0-9282 GCA_031386565.1 Candidatus Omnitrophota bacterium | reverse complement strand
GCCAAATCCACCGAATTCTTTAATTGGACATAGATAGTATCCAGTATCCCTCGGTTGATCGGCAATAAATGTGCGACAAAATGCGTATGCATTGATTTGCCCGACAAAGAACTTAATATCTGATCGATCTCAGGATTGTGCTGATGTGTTAATACTTTATACGCTTTAAAGTTCTCATTCACTTCCGCTTGTAATAATGCGACGGAGGCTTTTCGCCCTGCTCCGGATACGCCGGACTTTGCGTCAATGATGATCGATAAAATATCTTTGCGAGTCGCAACTAATGGCGCCAATCCTAAAATAGCGGCTGTGGGATAACATCCGGGATTTGCTACCAGTTCCGTCTTTTTGATCTTAGTACGGTATAATTCCGGCAATCCATAGACCGCTTTAGTAATATTCTTAGCATCCTTATGTTTATTTCCATACCATGCCGCATAAACTTCCGGATCTTTAATCCGATAATCTGCACTCAGATCGATCACTTTTACTTTTTTGGATAAGAGTTTACCGGCAACTGCCATCGACTCTGTGTGCGGCAAAGCTAAAAAAACAACATCACAATGTTTAACCGCTTGTTCAACTGAAAACTTTTCACAAACAAGCGTTGTCCTATTAAGGAACTCAGGATAAATATCGCTGATAGACCCAACTGTGCTATTGGCCGCCACATAGGTAACACGAACACCCGCGTGTTTGAGTAGAATAGCCAACACTTCTTTGCCAGTATACCCGCTGACCCCGACGATCCCCGCTCGAATTTTTGTGTTTTTCATAGTATATTCCCGACGTAAAAGAAAGATTTATCATAAATAAAAAAGCCTATCTCGTCAACGTATTTGTCAAAGGAGATAGGCTCTTTTATAAGTATATATTTTTTGAGATTAACGCTTAACCCACTGGAACTTGCGTCGTGCCCCCTTTTGACCAGGTTTCTTTCTTTCCTTCATTCTGTCATCTCTGGTTAAGCAGCTTGCTTTCTTAAGCACCGGCTTGGTGTTTGGATCACAGGCCAAAATCGCGCGTGATAAACCCATCTTAAAAGCGCCTGCCTGGCCGGTTGAACCACCGCCAGTCACACGCACCGCAATATCAAACTTATTCTCTAAATTAGTTAAACGCAATGGCTGCATGATCAAAATACGGTCTGTTTCGCGGGTAAAATATTCCGCAAATTGGCGCTTATTGACCAAGATCTTCCCATCACCCGGGCTTAACACAACACGAGCAACTGACGATTTACGGCGACCTGTACCTGCATATTTGACAACTTCTACCATCTAACACTCCTGTTTATATTATTAAACTTCCAAAACTATAGGTTTTTGAGAAGCATGAGGGTGCACTTCACCTGCATATACACGCAACTTACCAGCTTGTTTATAAGCAAGCGCTCCGCTTGGCAACATACGGGTAACGGCTAACTCAATAACCTTCTCCGGACTTTTGGCTAACATATCGCCTAAAGCAACATCACGTTTACCGCCAGGGTAACCGGTGAAACGGCTTAAGATCTTATCGGTCAATTTCTTGCCCGTTACACGCACTTTTTCCGCGTTAATGATAACCACGGTATCACCGCAGTCCAAAAATGGCGTATAAATACGTTTGTGTTTTCCGCGTAAAATAGTGGCAGCTCTAGCGGCAATGCGGCCTAAGACCTTATCTTTGGCGTCGATCAAATAACAGTCTGTTTTAAGTTCAGCAACTTTTGGCAAAAATGTTTTCATAACCTTACCTTGTGTTTAAATTGAAGATTCTAGAGTATACCGTGTTTTTGATTATTGTCAAACATTTTTCTTATCTTTTAAACCTTAACCACCCGACTCTTTGCGCGTGCGAAGGACTGCGGGGGACATGGGAACACTCTCTGCTGCAGATAATAAAGCCAAAGAAGCCAGCCGCGACTTTAATTTCTCATGCACTTCCGTTAAAGCCGGCAGATCCTTCAGAGGCCTAATCTCAATGATCCGCGGCACCAACCCGTTAAGCCCTTGCATCATTTGCAAATTTTTTGACATCAACGGCAAAACCACCCCCCGCCCATCTTTGGTAATACCCATATTAAACCGCGCAGCATTAAAATCAATACCGCCGGGGGCTGCTAAAGTAGCTTTGTCCAACGATAACATCGCAGGACTTGGCGTATATTTTAATTGCACTGAACCCGACAACCCTGGTTTCATGTTGGGATTTAATAATCCATTCGTATTAGCTTTTAAGCCTAAACCTAATTCCACACCATCTGCTACTGGAATCCCAATTCTGCTTCCTACAGCAATTTTCATTTTTTTATCACCTTCATCATCAGGTTTATTTGATGCTTTAAGATCAACGCTAAGCCGCATTTGGTGCCATTGCCACACATTCTCCGCCGAAACACCTAAACCCCAGAAAGCACCAAAAGGTCCTTTACCTATTTCCATCGATGGACGGATAATTGAATTGTTAGACAAACGAACATTAGTTCTTAATCCTCTGACAATTCCGCTTTCCGTTAAACTCGAGTAGCCAGTAGGGATCCAATTGGGCATTTGTCCACTAGCATCTTTACCAAACAAATATCGCAAAGAATAACCCAATTCGCCATCCAAAACGTTCCACCAAGCCACCGACCTAAGATCACTCCCGGAAAATCCAATATTACCGCCGTATTTCTTCTGCATCCCGGCAACATAATTTAAAACATCATTCCCATCAGCAGAGGGCACACCTTTAAACGCATCCCCCATGCCTTTCTGTGTTTCATTCTTTAATATATATCGCGATTGGTCAAATTTAGTCAAGGCATATAAAGGAAGTTGGTACAAATTTCCTGGGTAAGTACTCTTAAATAAATCTCTGCTGATCAGATCCGACAATTGAAGTGAAGCATTCATCCCAGCTGCATCAATCGCAATACGATCACCTGTTCCAATTTGTGGGCCTGAGGGAAACGCTGTAAATCCCTTCCCAAAACCCACAGTTATGTTTGCGTTATAACCTAAAGAATTTGCCTTTAACTTATGTCCTAACTCATGATTTAATACCCACGCATAAATACTAGCAACGCCTGCGCCTACTGCTTGAGCTCCCAACCTTACATTTCCGTTTAGAACATTCGGAAGCACATTATTTAATCCATCAAGACTAAAATTATAAAGGCTTAATAAATTCCGAGAATACCCCTCTTGGTTAAAAGGATAGGCGATAATATAGGACGGCTTATTTGCAACGCCTACATCTCTTTCCATGGGCCCATTTTCAATGTTCGGAACGACAAGCAGATTATCCTTCGTATTCCAATCCATATTATTTGACCCTAGCACTGGTGCATACTTTGACATGTCACGAGCACCGGGTAGGGAAAGATTAAGAGGACTGGGCTGTTGTATTCCAGCATCATTTTGTCGATCAACGTTTCTTTGATCTAAGATTGGAAGAGTTTGAGGTTTTTCTAATATTTTTTTCTCTCGCTGTAATTCTGCAATTTTATATTGTAATGACAGCACATTAGCTGGGACTTGACCTTTTAAAGGCATGGCATTAATGCCATTCGCCTGCAGATAACTAAGCTGTTGATAATAATCTTGTGTTGTTAAAAAATCTTGTCGATATGGATAATAATTGTCTAACAAAGTTCCGCCTTGAGGTGTAATTAAATAACCCTTATGCCTTCCGTTAGTATCAACAATCTCTACGTAAGGAGAAACAATACCTTGGAGCGCATCAAAATATCTCCTTGCATTCACTAAATCTTTCTGTCCCGTTACTACAACCTTATTTCCCCCATCAAGCATAAAAACGATACCTGAATCCGCGAACGATAAAACAGTAGCCGCAACATTACCGGAATTTCCCTTAGCATCAAGCACATCAACAATCCCCGAAGGGTATGCGTGAAAACCAGGAATTTTAAGCCCCTTTGCTAAGGATGTCACAACTTCCGCAACAAATTGACTCCCGGCAGCGCCCTCAAAACCATAGACTTTACCCATCATTTTTGATTTTTGCCAATCTTTAACTATTGCATCATTTCCTCCATTAGGTAGGACATAATTTCCTTGTGAAAATGCACTATTGACGATATGTACACTAACCAACAACGCCAACTCTTTTTCCCTAGCAGATAACCCAAGGCTATTGAGCTGGTTAACAAACTTATTGGTAAAATCTTTGAACGTGGTTGCAGATTGTAGTGCACTGCTTAATGCATTTCCCGTAAAGACTGCATAATAAAAATCCGGAAATTTCTGCTTATAATAATCACCATATTGTTTTAAAAACCCTGTGTTATAAACACCCTTAAAACCATCGACAGCACTTCCACGCAATTGTATTCGTTCGGTCATGTCTGAAACATTCTCCGAAAGCGGCACGTTGCTTGTACCACTAGAGGCTGTTACTTTAAATTTAAACGGGCTGTTGGCAGCTGCACCGGATCCAAAATTTATAACCAAGGAACCCCCTCTGTCGCTGGTTTGTGCTTGCCTGGATGACCATAAACCAGCCGAAACAGAAAAATTGTAGTTAGAGAATGGCCGCAATGTGTAAGATGCATCTACTTTCTGGATATCGCTTAAAAAATTAAAATTGGATTTGATATTTGCATAACTGAATTTAAAATCTTGATCGGATGTCCCATAAGAATATGAAAATTTCGTTTCCTCATTTATTGCTCTCCATGTATTCATGACCTTAAAATCATGCGCATCACCATTTGAAAGGAAACGCGTATACCTGAGCCCCAAATTATTTTCTGTCGGGATTAAGCCAAATGATTTAGGATCCGCCGTATTATAATTGCGATGACTGAAATCACCTATCTTAGCTACATCAATAAGTACATTATTCTGAGGGTTTATTGCATATGCTATGCTCGCCCCAAGATTGGCTTGGGCGTTTATCATACCATCCCCCCAACCACCATAGCCGTTGGCTTTAATATCTGAAGACCTGATACCCCAAATGCCCGCACCACCATGCAGCTCACCTCTTAATGACGACGTCAATGAAAAAGACTTACCTGCATCAATGGATAAATTACCGCCATTTAAGTTTTGCTCTGTCCGAGAAACGGTATTATTTACTCCCCAGTAATCAATCCCTTTCTGACTGATACCACTTAATTGCCCTTTAAATATTGATAACCCAAGCCTGTAATTGACAAATCCAATACCATATAAACCAAAATCAGTTGCTACATATGTCCCTTTTTCTATAGTTCTAAGAGGGTCGGCTGAATTACCATTGAATTGGCCAACACGTAGTCCTAAAGTTACAGCCGTGCTATTGCCAATCGGCATTAAATATTGTGCATTTAATTTTATACCAGGCGCCCCATTCAAAGAGGAGACTTCAATCTCCGCAGAGGGTTGCCCTTCCAAGAAGTCATAATAACCAGCCTCTGCTTGCAAACTGCGTATCTCTGAATCTACAACTTTAAGTCTTGCTTGCAATAATTTTCCCGGAATTACATCCTTATGCCCAGAATCAGTAACATTATCCGCCTTAGCAATTGAAATATCTGGAACTTGAGGAATAGCTGATAACCCCAACGGAGTCTGTAATTCAGAAATATTAGACATTGGTTCGATTAATGAAAATGCCTTTGCCCCATTAGGCGTATTTACATCAGCAGATGATGCAACCAGTTTGTCTGGCATTCGAAGATGATTACCTGCTTTAATAAGGTTAATATTGGGCAAAGAATTTAAATTTTGAATCTGCTCAATAGATACGCTATTGTTGACTGCAAGAGCACTTAGGGTATCCCCTGGTTTAATTGTATAATTTCCTGCAATCGCGCTTACAGAAGCCAACAGAAAAGCCCCTGCGAAAAATATTTTCTTAGGACTCAACCATGTCATCGCCCTATCAATACTCCCTCTACCAATATTTCTCATAGCAGGTTCAAAGGCTTCCGCGTGCGGTAATGCATTGGCAGAAGTTATCACCATCATCGCACGAGAAATATTCGGATCAAACCCGCCCGCAAAATACTTCCTTGGTACTATCTGATGGGAATATTTATCCTCATCCTCTTTGATATAATTGTACGCACCTTTTTTGAAGGCTTTTAAGTATTGCTGATAGATGACTTCATTGTTCTTGGGGTCTGTTTTCACGCCGGAAACTTTTCCTTTGTCGGCATAGACTTTTCCTAACAAAGAATCCTTTAATGACTTTTTATACCATGTTGCTAAGATCATCCCGCTAAAGACCTGTCTTAATTGGGCGAAATTCTTGCCTTCGTTGACCTCTTTTTCTTGCTCGGGAAGAATGATCTCGCGGATAATTTCATTGGTTGGGGCATTTTTTGAAAAAGATGGTTTTTGGCTGGGTTTGGAACCCACCCCTACGGAATTTTTATTTGCTGCTAAATAATCTTCTTCCAACATGACCTTTAGATGGCTTTTTAGAATATACGCTGTATTGCCAGATTCGTACACCATGGCTTCTTGAGGGACTATCCAGACCTTATTGAACGTATTGACTGGGATATTGGTGTTCCCGAATCGTTCATAGGCTTTAGCATATGCCTTATCCCAGAAGCTTTTCCCAAGACCAGATTCAGGATACATGAGCGACGAAGTGATCTGTTTTAAAAAGTAATCCTGAGATAAAAGATCCCGGCCCATTTCTGTCTTGCCGAAATTATTATTGATGATACGTTGGTTCTCATAAGGTGATAGGTTGACCCACTGATCAGCTTCTGGAATCGTTAAAGAGGCCAGGAAATATTTCACCAGTTTAGTGTACTCCTCACCCTTCTGACTGCGGTCTAATTGCCCATCGCCATGATGTATCAAGAAATCAAACATCAAGGCATTATCCGGGTGCACCACAATCCCGTTTAATTGCGCGGGCATATAGGTCGGACTTAAACGCACCATGGTGCCGGGTTGCGGCATTAAAGGTACAATGACTTCACCGGCCTGTACTTTGGGAATATTTAAAGAAATGAAAATAAACGGGAGCACTAACAGAATATGAAAAAACTTGCGGAACATATAGTAAATATAACACCCAAATAGATGACTTACCAGTTTGAACCCTAAAAAAAGCGTTTTTCTACAAAATTCTTCAATATTTCACGTTTAAAAGGCACAATCCATGACTTGGGGCTGTAGCGGAAGCTTTAGAGCGTTCTTTGCTTTTGAGGATCTTTAGGACCGCTTCCATCGGGATCTGAGCACTCCCAACGGACAATAACGTACCCGCGATATTCCGTGCCATTTTATAAAGAAAACCATTGGCGGCTATATCAATAAAAATAAAATCTCCCTCTTTTTTAACGTTTAATTTCTTGATAGTCCTGACAGTATTTTTATCGGCTCTTAACGGATCATAGGCTTGGAAGGCTTTAAAATCATGCTGTCCGACCAAAACTTTTGCGGCTTTACGCACTTTGGAAAGGTCTAAAGGATATGGATAAAAATAACTGTACTCTCTTCCAAACACCGAACGTTGGGTTGCATTTAAAACAACATAACGGTATGTTTTTTCTTTAACCGAATACTGGGCGTGAAAATTTTCCGGCACTTCTTTTACAGCCAGAACAGCGACGTCTTTAGGCAAACAACTGTTCAGGGCTTTTTGGATCTCGAATGATTTCATGCGGGTATCGGCATGAAAATGGGCAACCTGGCCCTTCGCATGCACACCGCTGTCCGTACGTCCGGAGCCAATAATAACAATATCGTGTTTGAATATCCCTTCACACGTCTGTTTTAATTCCGACTGCACGGTGCGCTCACCTTTTTTCTGGATCTGCCATCCGCAAAAATCGGTGCCGTCGTATTCGATCGTTAATTTAAAATTACGCATATTTAGAATAGCATGTTGCGCCATGATGAGGGTGATAGATGTGTCGAACGCAGTCCGATATGAGAGCAAATTGGCATAGAAAATGCCTGCATCATTCACGACAGAATTACTTCTTGCCAATTAGCTTTTCAGCTATCTGAACCGCATTCAAAGCAGCGCCTTTGCGCAGGTTATCCGCGACCACCCACAAATTCAAACCATTGGGGATAGAAATATCTTCACGGATACGGCCGACAAAAGTATCGTCTTTGCCATCTGCGTTGATCGGTAATGGGTAGGTGGACGTCTTGGTATCATCGACGACCTTGACTCCCGACGCTTTGCTCAGAAGCTCAATAGCCTTCGCACGAGTGATCTTTTTAGACGTTTCGACATTGATCGATTCACTATGGCTGTTAAAAACCGGAACGCGCACGCAAGTCGCGCTTACCTGGATATTATCATCATGCAGGATCTTCTTTGTTTCATTGACCATTTTCATTTCTTCTTTGGTGTAATGATTTTCAACAAAGACATCGATCTGCGGGATCAAATTATGGGCGATCCTATGTTGAAATTTCTTCACTTCCTTACTGCCTGCGCTTTGTGCCCTTAATTCCTCTACGGCTTCAGCACCAGCACCCGATACCGCTTGATATGTTGACACAACAATGCGCTTGATCTTTCCATAATCATGCAATGGCTTTAAAGCCACCAGCATCTGAATGGTGGAACAATTTGGATTCGCGATGATGCCGCGTTGTTTTTTAATGTCTTCTGGATTTACTTCCGGCACAACCAATGGGACATCCGGATCCATGCGGAATTGAGACGTATTATCGATGACAACTGCACCAGCTTTTGCGGCGATCGGCGCCCACTCTTTTGAAATTTCGGCACCTGGGGATGACAAAACAATGTCAATACCATTAAAGACATCCTTGGTCAATGGTACATATTTGATACCGTCTAACTCTCCGCCGGCACCGCTGGGCGATATTAATACTAATTTATTAACTGGGAATTTGCGTTCTTTGACAATACTGTACATGCATTGACCAACGGCCCCGCGGATTCCTAAAATAGCGACATTGTATTTTTTCATCTTATAATGCCTTTGCGATCAGATCGCCGATCTCCGTCGTTGAATAGCCCATTTGACCGGCATTTAATGATTTAACCTTAGTTGTCACGAAATTGATCACCGCATCTTCAATTCTTTTAGCTGCCTGCACTTCGCCTAAATGCTCCATCATCATACCGCCGGCACAGATCGCCGCTAAAGGATTAATGACATTCTTACCTGTGTATTTTGGTGCACTTCCGCCGATCGGCTCGAACATAGAGACGCCAGCAGGATTGATATTACCACCAGCGGCAATGCCCATGCCTCCCTGGATCATCGCGCCAAGATCAGTGATGATATCACCGAACATATTATCAGTCACGATCACATCAAACCACTCAGGATTTTTGACCATCCACATGCAGGTG
>JANNCL010000057.1:0-2810 GCA_031386565.1 Candidatus Omnitrophota bacterium | reverse complement strand
GCGATCAATTAAATACTGGAGAACCCTGAGGAATTTCAACTAAGAAAAGCATTGCGTCCGCGTCCGGCAGGTTCCAGTAAGTCCTTATCGGGCATTTCTCCTTCGAGCCGAGAAACTTTCTTAATATCGTTAAAACCCGCCCGTGCCAGAATATCTGCCAATGATTCAAAATCATAGAACCACTTATGGGCCCCGCCGCTATCATAAGCCTTGGCAATGAAGATCTGCCCGGATGTTCGCGCTGTTTTAAACGCGCACCATTCCTGGATCAAGGGATGGTTAAAGAAAGCCTTGTCTTTTTGAACATACGCCTTTGCATACTTTTCAAGATCAGGGCAACTCAAACGTATCACACCGCCCATCTTTAAAGCCCTGTAGGCGTTTTCCAAAAGCTTGATGCCTTGATTCAAGTCCAAATGCTCAATCACATGGCTTCCGGCAACGAACGCAAGGCTGTTATCGGCAACAGGCCATGGTTTAAGAAGGTTATAATTCAAGAACCAACCTTTCCCCTTTTGTATCAATTTTCCATACTCCTGTCGACGTTCATAAAGCACATTCAACCAATGATCGAGTATCACATTCCCACACCCGATCTGCAAACGATCGCAACCGATCCGTGCCAGCTGATCTTTCAATAGCGACGAACGAAATCCGCTATAACGCAGCAACACCAATGAATACACATAATTCAAGAATCCTTGAAACTTGTACGCCCTTTTTGCCCATCGACGTTTCATACACATCCTTTTAGTTGTTGTGTTTTAATTCCATTATCCAATACGATTGAGAGTCTAACTTATGACTTCATAGTAATCCGATAAAACCCGCTCTTCCTTTGATCTTCATATTGAAAAAACCTTAAGCATATAGATCTTCGATTTAACAGTCGTTGCATACAGCACGTAATTATTCTCAATATAACTCATCACTTCATTGTAATAACGCACATTGGATTCTTTTTTGAAATACACGTTCTGAAAATCCGGTTCCAGCACTTTCTTAACGATGATTAATTTGGGACGTTCTACGCTCAAGGACCGCACAAGCCTCTCTGCCCAATCGGGACGCATCCAAGACAACGTACCGACCGGAAAATAACCAGTCACGGGTCGTTCATTCAGAAAATAATAGGAACCCATATCCGGATAGACAAAGATCTTATCCTGGGGCAATGTTTTGGCCGCAACGATCCGATAAACTTCCTCTAACTCCTGCGCCTGTTCTTTAGATGTCACGATCCCTTTGGCGTGAGGAATTGTCAACACGGCCGTATTACCCTGTTTCATATCTTGTTTATGACGATATTTACTGTCTACTTGGCTTCGTACCCAGAAAAATACCGGAAATCTTTTAAACCCGCGGACAAAAACATAGCCCCACGAGAAAATACACACAATGAGCAAGATCGTCGTTACTGTTTTCTGCCAATCGATCTTAGGCGTGGCTCTTCTTGACCATAAAGATAACAGCAAAACCTCTAAGACAACGCAATATAAGATCTTCTCGATCTGTAAGGCTGTTTCGAATTGTCCGCCTTCGATGATTCGGAAAGCCGCCCAGTAAAGTACAAAGCCATAAGCCCACAATGCGGTCAATCCCAGCTCCGCTTCTTTAAAGCGCCTATTAAACCACCGCCACCCTAATATCCCAGCCGTGATAATAAAGCAATACATCGGGGTCATATACTTGAAATTATTCATCCCGGGGATCATTGCCAATAGGAACTGCCCAATGCTTTTGGGACTAGTCGATGTTAAATGTGTCATGAATGTCGGATGCGACCTGAACACCACCGCTTCGATCGACGCTAAGAACGGGAGCAAAGCGCCAGTAAGAAAGAAGAAACCGAACCAAGGAATGAGCCCAGCGCCATACCCGGCGATATGCAAGATTACCTGCCTAAAACTCTGCTGATCATTCTGATTATCCTGGATCATCTTCACACCAAAAAATATCAAGGACGCCACAATGCAGCAAATGCCGATCTCAACGCTGGTCATCAATGCACAACTGCCCAGAAAACCCGCCAACACAAACAGCCAAGATTTCTTATTTTTTGCTGCTTTGATAAGGACGTAAATGAAGATCAATCCAAAAAAATAGCGCAATCCCCCCCAATAAGCAAAAACAACCCTGGGAAAACAACGGCCGATCAGCGTGGGTAGGAATATGTAGAACATCCATCGGGTCTGCAAGAATTCCGCAGCGATAAGGCAGGCCATGATTAGACACGCAACGTTGCCCAAATAAAAGAATAATGCCATGACCGAGGTATTCTCCCCCAAGAAATGCATGATCAAAGCGGGTATATAAATCTCTAAAGGCCCTCTCAAATAAAAAAAATCTTTATAAGGGATAAGCCCATGCAGAACACCATCTATCGACGGCAAATACAGCCCCAACTCAAATAAATTCAACGGGCCGTTAGCAAAACCAGGCTGGAAAGTCAAAACACAAATAAGGATGCACGCAACGATCAAGTCACGCCGGGTAATAGATCGGTCAGCGAAGATTTTTACCATACACCGCAAACCTGGTATTAGAAACTGAATAAATGGGATGCTTCTTTGATAAGGCTGTTAAGAACATGAAAACATCTTTATGGATAATAAAATCAAAATCATGCCAAACGATCAATCCATTTGGCGAAAGCATCTTAAACGCATTCTCAGAATCTTTCTTCACGAATTCCATTGAATGGTTGCCGTCGATGAAGACCAGGTCGATCTTGCCGTGATAGGGAGCAAAATCGAACGTGGATGAATCACCGAAAAGCTCAACGACCTTGTTGCTTAAAGGATGATTTT
>JANNCL010000045.1:0-1595 GCA_031386565.1 Candidatus Omnitrophota bacterium | reverse complement strand
TCAAGCATGATCCCTGGTTCTATCATTTTGATAATCTTATCCTACATGCCCTTAATGCCTTGTTGGTTTTTGCGTTAGTTTGGCTCATCAGCACTCGCTGGAAAATTGCTTTTATAACCGCCATTCTATTTGCCATAAATCCATTACGTGTTGAATCGGTAGTTTGGATCATAGAGCGTAAGGATGTATTATTCTCATTTTTCTATCTTGGCGCGTTAGTCAATTATGTCTATGCGATAAAAAAAATAAATTGAAACTGCAATACTTGGCATTTTCATGTTCGCTCTTTATTTTATCATTGATGTCTAAGCCCCAGGCCATTACCTTGCCGATAGTTTTATTAGCCATCGATGCATTTTACGGAAGACTGGATCTAAAGAATATATTCCGAGAAAAATGGATGTTTTTAGTCGCAATCGCAGGGTTTATGCATTTTTCGATCTCCCAGCAGGTGGGGTTACTGGAGATCTCAAATTTTTCAGTTTCTGAAATTCTGCCAAAGCTTGGACTGACCTTGCACGCGCTATCTCTGTATATTGTAAAGAATTTCATTCCTTTCAAATTATCGTGTTTGTACCCGTATCCTAAAGTCATTGGCGTCATCATTCTTGGGATAGTGTTTTTCTTATTGATAGTCATATTTGTTGCATTTGTTAAAAAGATCAAAGAAAACAATCAAAAGAGTTTGCTGGTTTTTGGGTGTGTTTTCTTTCTGGTCACTATTATGATCCCAATTATCCTGATGTGGGTCGCTCCCTGGCATAATGGTTTTGCTGTTAATGACCATTACATGTATTTGCCAAGCATTGGACTCTTTCTTGTGTTAGCTTTGATCTTTGAATATTACTTTCAACGCTCAAATTATTTGTTCTTTTGGTTCGCTAATGTCTTGCTTATAACCTATGTCTTGATCTTATCTGTGATCACGTATAAATATTGTGATGTTTGGAAGGACTCAATATCTCTTTGGACCCACGTGATCAAAGAATATCCTGATTCATCAACGACCGCAGTGGCATATTTTAACCGGGGCGCTGCCTACGGCAGGCTAAATAATGATGTTAAAGCGTTGGCGGATCTAGATAAAGCATTAACATTACATCCCAATTATGATAAAGCATATTATAATCGTGGTGTTATTTTAGGAAAAGAAGGTAAATATACGGAAGCCATTGCTCAATATTCAAAGGTGATCAGTATTAACGCTGATTTTGTGGAAGCGTACAATAACCGTGCCATTGCTTATTTTCATATCAACGACTATACCAGATCGTGGGAAGATGTGCATAAAGCACAAGACTTGGGGTTTAGTGTTAACCCAGCTTTTATTAACAGGCTAAAATCTTGCAATAGAGAGGAGTTGTGATGCTGCATTATAACCAATTGTCTTAATACAGGAGGAAATAATTTTTAACAAAGCCAGTTTAAGTTTGATATAAGATGGCTCAAACAATGGCACAGAATTGGGCACAGCAGTGGCCATAGTCTGTGCCAATATATTTTCTTTAACTCTCCCATTTACAAAGGTTTTTTGGGCAGAAGCGGCCCAAAAACGTTCAAGACCCCTCTCACTCAACCATAGTTTTGAAGAGTGA
>JANNCL010000040.1:0-10106 GCA_031386565.1 Candidatus Omnitrophota bacterium | reverse complement strand
TGAATTTTGCGCTCTGCTGGACGGCATCAATACCGCTTATTTATTACGCCGCTGAATTGAAACAATACTCCATGGATGTCTTAGTCGCCGCTATTTTAGTATTGTTACTATTAAGAGTGACAAAGAGTGGTCTATCCCCTTGGTGGTTATGTGTTTTTCCATTGTTAGGCTTTTTAAGTTACCCTGTTTTCTTTTTGATGTTCATCCCGTTATATGTATTGTGGCCAACAAAGAAGATTGTGGGCGTGTATCTTGGACTGTGTGCCCTGATGGGAATCTATGTGTGGAGCGTTGACTTGCGGCATAGCCCCGCATATTTACTGGAAACCTACTGGCATGATTACTTTATTTCTTTTATATCGTTGCCGGAGTTCTTTAAAACGCTGGGAGAGGGGATCAATAATTTGATTGCACGTTGGTTTGTGGAAATCCCTAAGGTTTTTCGAGCGATAGCCAGAATATTTGTGGGGATCGGGTTTGCCTATATGCTGTGGCAGGGATGGCAGGGGCTTAGGAAAAGATCTGCCATGAACGTGCCTATGATCGCATTGTTGGTGTTGATTGAGCTGTTGATCTTAGGAGCGTTACGAAAATTCCCTTTTACCGTCCCGCGCATGAGCTTGTTTTTCGCGCCGATGTTGTTATTTTGTTTAGTGGATGCCTTTTCCTGGTTACGTCAGCGCTACCCTAAGCTGTATTGGCCATTGCAGGCGGCACTGTGGGTCTATTTAGTCATTATGTCGCTTGGGATCGCTCAAGAAATATTTCATGGCAACTTGGGTGCGCAAAGTGTGATCTGGTATAGGAAGGAATGATATGTAGGGAATGATTTCAAAATGTTCCCTGCGGTAAAAAGGTCTGCGCGAATTTGATGCATTCCTTGATATCCCAATGAAAATGGTCTTCGCCTAAGAGTTTGATGATGCCGGCATCTTTGAGGGCGTGCAGGGGTTGGGAATGTACTCCTGAGAATAAGATCTTCATGTTGCTTTTTTTGGCTTTCCGTAATAATTCCTCCAGAGCACTAATGCCGGTGGCATCGATCGCCGGGACAAATCTTAGGCGCAGGATCAAAACTTTAGGCGGGGTTTTTAATTGCATTAATGTGTCTTTGAACTTATCGGCGGCGCCGAAAAAGAAAGGGCCGTTGATCTCAAATATCTCGATGCCTTCGGGGATGTCATCACGCTGCACGCCTTCCGGGTCGAGGATGTTCTTGTCATTGGTCAGGGAATTGACGGTGGTGACCTCGATCATCCTGCGCATGAACATGAAACAGGCGAGGATAACGCCCACTTCGATAGCAACGGTCAGATCAACAAGAACAGTTAAGAGGAAGGTGCACAATAAGACCAACACATCGCTCTTAGGCCCTTTGAAGAGTTTCACGAACAAATGCCATTCGCTCATGTTATAAGCCACCACAATTAAAATACCGCCCAGTGTCGCCATTGGGATCAAAGCGGCCCATTTTCCGAAAAAGATGAAGATCAATAAGATCGTGACGGCATGAACAATGCCGGCAATTGGGGAACGTCCGCCATTCTTGATATTCGTGGCTGTTCTGGCAATGGCTCCGGTTGCCGGGATGCCGTTAAAGAGGGGGGATATCAAATTGGCAATGCCTTGGGCGATCAGTTCCATGTTCGAGCGATGCCGTCCGCCGGTCATCCCGTCCGCGACAACCGCCGAGAGCAATGATTCGATCCCGGCCAATAAGGCAATGGTCATAGCGGGATGTGACATCTTGATTAAGATATCAAGAGTGATGTGCGGAAAATGCGGTGCCGGGAAGTGGTTGGGCACTTCACCAAAACGCGAGCCAATGGTTTCGACCGGCCAATGCAACAAATGAGCGATGGCGGTGGTCAGTAAGATAGCGATCAACGGGCCGGGAAGGATGTCCGTGACTTTCCGCCAGTAAACAACGACCACGATGGTGAGCAAACCAATAAATGTTGCCTGCCAATCCATGGTGGGGATATTTTGTGCGAAAACGATCCATTTTTGGAAGAAATGTTCCGGTATATAGGTCAAATGAAGTCCCAGGAGGTCGCGGATCTGAGTGGTGAAGATGATCAACGCGATGCCGCTGGTAAAACCAACCGTCACGGGATAGGGGATGAATTTAATAACATCGCCCATGCGTAAAATGCCTAATAAGATGAGCATGGCACCGGCCATTAGAGTCGCCACCGCCAGTCCTTCATAACCATATTGATGTACGATCCCTAAGATAATAACAATAAACGCACCGGTCGGACCGCCTATTTGAACACGGCTGCCGCTAAAAGCGGATATAAGAAAGCCGGCAACCACGGCCGTGATCAGGCCTTGTTCTGGTTTGACCCCTGAGGCAATGGCGAAAGCGATAGACAAAGGCAGGGCAACAATGCCCACAATGATCCCGGCAAAGGCATCATCTTTGAATTGTTTAAGGGAATAGCCCTCCCTTAGAAGGCTTAAGAATTTTGGTTCAAACGAGCGATCCATGAGTATTTCTTTCAAATTTAGCGCTGAGATATTATCTTATGCTATACTTTAGGGGTATTAAAGCATTTATTCTTATTATTATAAATACGTAGTTTTTCATATCCTATGCGTGCCGGTGTTATTGATATAGGTTCTTCGACCATCAAGCTATTGATCGGTGAACGTCATCGTGACGATATCCGTATCATCGAGTCATTAAAGAATAATTTACCGCTTGGACAATACGCTTTTCTCAAAGGCCGTATCCCCCAAAGCATCATCAATCAAACCGTCGGCGTCTTACAAAAATACAAAGATGCTTTAAAAGAGTACGATGTCACCGATATCAGCGTGACTGCCACCACTGCGGTGCGGGAAGCGCGCAACCGGGATATTTTCTTGGATACGGTCTTTCGTAAAACGGGCTTCAAGATCGAAGTGTTGAACGCCGGGGATGTGGTCTATTACATTGATTATTTCCTGTCCCATAAATTAAAGAAGACCTATCCGGTGCGAGAGAAGAATTTGCTTATTTCGGAACTGGGGGCCGGAAGTTTGGACGTGTCGGTCATGCAAAAGGGGCTGACCTTGTTTAATATGGGCTTTCCTATCGGGACCTTGCGTTTATCCCAGTTCATGGCGACCCTGGACGGTTCTTTGCAGGAAGTGCATGAAGCTACCGAGGAATATATTGAGAATGAAGTGCTGTTTATCAAGAAAACCAATCCGCAATTGGTCATTGATGATGTTATCTTGATCGATGATAATTATTCTGTCTATATCCAGAATATCCTGCCGAACAAGCGGCGTGATTCGGACTTTTATAAATTAAAAGCGTCGGAAGCTCAGGAATTATTGAATCGCCTCAAGGAGATGAATCCTGAAGAGATCGCTAACACCTACCAGATCCCCGCTGATATTGCACAGACCATTGTTGGTTTTACCATTATCCTAAATACGTTGTTCAAGCTCAATAAGCAGGAACATATTTATATCCTGGAAGCTTCTTTGTCCGAGGCGATCCTGGCCAATATGTTCTTTAAGTTCGACACGTCGGATACCGATAATAAATTAACCCAATTGACCTCGGTGGCGCATTTCTTGTGCCACAAATGGGGGATGGACTTAGACCATTTAAAGCAAGTAGCCTTGATATCGGAACAATTGTTTGATGCGTTTAAAGAGAATTTAGGGATGGAGGAAAAACATAAGACGTATTTGATATTGTCGGCGTATCTGCACGATCTGGGCATGTTCATTAATAATCGTTCACATCATAAACATAGCGAATATGTCATCAGCTCGCTTAATCTATTCCGTTTGACCGAGACTGAGATCAATATCATCGCCTGTATTGCGCGGTATCACCGGCGTTCCGCACCTTTAAAATCACATTTATTATATAACTCTCTTTCTTCGGAAGAGCAGATACTGGTGCAAAAGCTATGTGCGCTGCTGCGCATCGCTAATTCTTTGGATCGTTCGCATCGTCAAAAGGTGAAGAAGTTGCAGGTAAAGTTCAGTCCCAGCGGAGATGCGACCCTGCTGGTGTTCACGCATGCGAACTTCTTATTAGAAAAAGAAAATTTCCTAGAGAAAAAAGAATTGTTCGAGGAGATCACCGGAAACAAATTAACGCTTGCGTTAAAGGGTGTGGAATAATATGGAACCAAATAATAAATTCATTCATCGGGATATCAGCTGGCTGGAATTCAACGGCCGGGTGTTGGCGGAAGCGGCGGATGAACGAAATCCATTGATCGAACGCTTGAAGTTCATGGCGATATTTACCAGCAATTTAGATGAGTTCTTCATGGTGCGTGTCTCCGGCGCCCAGAAATTGGCGGATTCCGGTTATAATCGCAAGGATCAGTTCGGGCTTTATCCGCAGGAGCTGGTCAACGCCTTGGATGAGTTGATCGAAAAATACATCCATAAGTACTACACCTTATATACGACATCGCTTAAAGGGGTTCTGGAAGCCAACCGCATATTCATTAAAGACATTGATGGCTTGACCCCGGAACAGAAAAAATACGCGAAACGATATTTTGACACCACGTTATTTCCCATCATTACGCCGATGGCGGTGGATCAGGGACATCCTTTTCCGGTGCTGCCTTCAAAGACCATTGCTTTCGCCGTCAGCATTGAACGCAAGGAACAGCATCATATGGCGATCTTGCCGGTACCTCAAGTGGTGCCCCGGCTCTTGCGTGTTCCGGCGGAGTCAGATGAATTTTGTTTTGTGCTCATTGATTCTTTGATCAAGGATAATATTGAGCAGTTCTTTAAAGGATATAAGTCGCTGGGGTCGTGTCTTTTCCGGGTTTTGCGCGATAGTGAATTATCATTCGATGAAGAATATGCCCCTAATCTGTTAAAAGCCATGGAAAAAGAGTTGAAGAAACGTCCCATGGCCAAGGTCGTGCATTTGCAGATGCAGGAAGATCCCGGGGTCGATCTGTTGGAAGCCTTGAGTATCGGCATTGATTTTCCAAAAGATAAGGTCAGCGTCATTGAAAGCGATCTGGACCTTTATTTCTTATGGGAGATCGTCGCTGCGGTCGAGCGGCCGGATTTGCGTTTCCCGTCTTTTGAATCCGCGAAGATCCCTTATGAGAATATTTTCGATAAGATCAAAGAAGAAGATTTTATCGTCCACTTGCCGTATCAGTCATTCTATCCGACGGTAGACTTGGTCGCCAGCGCTGCTAAGGATCCGGATGTGCTGGCCATCAAGATGACGCTGTACCGTACCGGTGAGGATTCCGCGATCATTAAAGCGCTCATGGATGCGGCTAAGGCGCATAAGCAAGTAACGGTGGTTGTTGAGATCAAGGCCAGATTCGAAGAAGAAAAGAACATACAATGGTCCCGCGATCTGGAAGCCGCCGGATGCCACGTTATTTATGGCATCGCGGGATTGAAGATCCACTCTAAAATGACCATGATCGTCCGCAAAGAAGAAGGTCGTATCCGCCGTTATGTGCATTTATCGACGGGAAATTATAATGAAAAGACCGCGCGCATTTACACGGACATCGGCTATTTTACGGCGAATGATGATTTTGCCCGCGATATCGCGGATGTGTTCAATGTCATCACAGGTTATTCCATGCCTCAGCCCTGGAAGCGGGTCATCTCCTCGCCGCATGACCTGCGCAAATACTTTTTTGATTTGATCGATAAAGAGATCAAAGCCCAGGCTGAGCATAAGAACGGGGCGATCATCGCTAAGATGAATTCATTGGAAGATCCGCAAATTATCGAAAAACTCTATGAAGCAAGCAAAGCCGGCGTTAAGATCAGATTGATCGTGCGCGGTATTTGCGCGTTAGTTCCCGGGGTTGAAGGCTTAAGTGAGAATATAAAGGTTAAAAGCATCGTGGGCCGCTTTTTGGAACATTCCCGTGTTTTTATTTTTCATAATAACGGCGACCCGAGGGTGTTCTTATCATCGGCAGATTGGATGTCGCGGAATTTCGACCGCCGCATTGAATTGTTATTCGAGATCACCAAACTGGAGATCAAGTCGCACATTCAGTTTATTTTAGAGAACAGCTGGAAAGATTCCGATCATTTTAATGTTCAGGAATATTTTATCAATCATTATACAAGGTAGCTTGTCGCATGTCCTATTATATCGGGGTTGATATCGGCGGTACAAAGATCGCGGGGGCGCTGGTCGCGGCCAACGGAAAGATCTATAACCGCATTAAAGTATCCACGCCAAAACGGGTTAATGCCAAGGATATTTATGCCTGTATCTTAGACAGCATTGATGAATTGATCCTTGCTTCCAAAGTGACACGTAAGCAAATTAAAGGCATTGGTTTGGGTGTGCCGGGTATCGTTGACACGCACAATAGCCATATTTTGGCCGCTCCGAATATCGCTTTAACTGGTTTTCCCTTAAGCGCTAAATTAAAACAAAAATTCCGCGTGCCGATCGCGATGGGCAATGACGTTAATGTCGGCTTATTAGGTGAAGCATGGCTTGGCGCTGCCAAAGGTTTTGAGTTTGTCGCGGGCATCTTTCCGGGGACAGGAGTAGGGGGCGCGGTCATTGACCACGGACGCTTGATCCTGGGAGCTCAGGGTGCGGCTACGGAACTAGGCCACATGATCATCGATGTTCATGGTCCGTTATGCCATTGCGGTAATCACGGGTGTTTAGAGGCATTGGCCAGCCGCTGGGCCATTGAACGGGACATTCGTAAATTGATGAAATCCGGCCGCAGATCAGCCGTTACTCAGTTAACTGACGGCCATTTGACGACGATCAAGAGCCGTATCCTTAAAGAAGCCTTACAGAAGAATGACGCGGTGGTCAAGCATGTCATGACCGTTGCCAGCCAGAATTTAGGCAAAGCTTCCGTATCCATCAATCATACGTTTAACCCGCAAGCCATTGTTTTTGGCGGCGGGATCATCAAAGCCTGCGGGCCTTTCATGCTGCCGATCATCAACCGGATCGTACATGCGGACCCGTTCTTTAAAAAATTCAACACCTGCCGCATCCTGCAATCCACCTTAGGCGATGACGCTGTTCCTTTAGGTGCCGTTCGGTTAGTCCAGAAGATCTGACATACAACGATTTGTTCTAGAGCATTTAAGAAAAATCTTAAGAAAGCGCTTACTTAGGAACGGGCCGCACTACTGGTTTACAAGCATTTAATATTCTATACTCTCTAGACGATGAACTATCTTTCAAAAACCATCATTTTGGGTTCCTTTTTATTGAATGTTTTATGCCCTTTACCTGCTGGCGCCGATGAACTGTTATTGCCTAAACCAGGGAATATGGTGCATTTGAGTCCTTCTTTTGATCCGGCTGTATTAAAAGGGATTAAGGTAGATACGCTTGACCCTTTTCGGTTTGATTTTGTATTAGACCGGGGGAAAGGTATGAATGGTATGAGGGAAGAATCAACCAAGCTCGTTAAATATTTTATGGCTGCTTTAACAACACCGGATAAAGACATCTGGGTAAACTTAAGTCCCTATGAAAAAGACCGCATTGTGCCGGATAGTTTTGGAAAAACAGAAATGGGGCGGGATCTTTTAGCTCAGGATTATATATTGAAACAGATCACTGCCAGTTTGATCTATCCGGAAGATGCGCTTGGCAAAAAATTCTGGAAGAAGATCTATGAGGAGGCCGCCAGAAAGTTTGGCACTACTTACATCCCGATCAATACGTTCAACAAGGTTTGGATAGTTCCGGATAGAGCGATTATTTATGAGAATATGAATGCCGGCACCGCTTTTATCAGATCAGCGACACTTAAGGTCATGCTTGAATCGGACTATTTATCTGCAGAAAAAAATCAGCTGCAGACCAATGATATCGGCCAGCAGGTCGTTCGTGCAAGTGAGGCTTCTCTGCTGTCTAATAAAGTGTTGCGGGACATCGTCATCCCGAAACTCACACAAGAAGTGAATGAAGGATCAAATTTTGCTCAATTGCGTCAGGCCTACAATGCGTTGATCCTGGCAAAGTGGTACAAAATGAAAGTCAAGAATAGCATCCTGTCACAAGTTTACAAAGATAAGAACAAGATCAGTGGGGCGGGATATGTTAATGCAATGGATCCTAAAATGATATACGAACGATATGTAGAAGCTTTTAAGAAGGGCGCTTTCAATTATATCAAAGACGAGCATGATCCGGTTACAAAACAGATGATCCCGCGTAAATATTTCTCCGGTGGTGTTGTTATGGGTGATCTGGCAATGACGTATGCAAAAGACGCGGGATATTTAAGCGGTGCATTTTTCCTCCTACCCATACGGTTAGATCCTATCAATGCTGATAACAATAGCGTTCTTGGGTTAACCGATGAAGCAATGCGCGCAGAGAATGGAGTTGATGCGGAAGGTCCAAAAGCACCTCAAAGGCAAGTGAGTGCGCGTGAGTTCGAAAATTTGTTTAGCAAATATTCAACCTTGATGAATCGATGGGCCCATGACATAGCACGTGAATGGGGGATAGGTCATAATCAAGCTGAAGATTATTCTCTTGCCAAATTCCAAAGTTTGAGTGAAACATTATCGGAATATCCGGAAACAAGCCAGGGGTTTATGCCTAAACTGCGTGCGAGACTAAAGCTGCGCATGCTTGATCAGCTTAGAGTTGAGAAGCCGCATAGCCGTGAGTTAGTGGAGGAGCATAATCAGATCGAAGGGGTAAAACGAGTTCTATATGGTCAGGACGAGAATTATCCAACAGTTGCTGATATCACCAGAGTCTCCGGCATTTCTCCTGATGAGCAAGCTGAGCGCAGGTTAAGGTCGCAGATCTCTTATTGGAGCACAAGAACTATTCCTTTGAAGGATGATAAGCTTCCGCCGGAATATATCACGGATGGGGGGATGGACGAACTAGAACGACGCATTGATATCACGCGCATGTTGGCGGCGTTAGATACAATGCCGAATGCCAGGTATCGCTTTATTTTGGAGGAGCATTTTCTAAAAGGAATAACACAAAAAGCGATTGGCGAAGAATTGGGAATTACAGAGGGCGGTGTGGGGCATTTGATCGTAGCTGCGAGTAAGAGCTTGAGAGTTCAAATGATAGCAAGTGTGATCGAAAAGTTCTTTGAGTGGAAGAGATCCGGTAAGAGGATCGCGGGACTTTCCGAAAGGGAGGAAGGGCTGCTGACGGAAACAATGTTAAAAGCAATAGAAGCCATGCCTGATGAAAAACATCGGTATACGCTCAAACAATATTATTTTGGGAGTATTTTAAGATCGCATTTTGATGCTGTTCCCAATGGCCGTGTGATATTAAAGAGATTGATGGAGGCGGGTATTTTAAAATACTTCTCCGGAACCCAGGTGCGGTTAGCGGGGAATTTAGATCAATTTAGGCCTCTGATACACATTTTAGCCGATACAGCCGCGGATCAGGTTCTAGATATCTTGCAGAAGTTCCATACACAAGGAATGCCGCTTGAAGAAATCACTCATGATCTGGATATCAGGGGTGATGCGATCAATGCTGTGCTAAAGCGAGCAAAGGCAGCTTTGATGCAGCAAGTAAGATATAAAGTGACAGGGATAGAAAATGACGCGGATGATGCGATGCTCACAAATGCTAAATTAAAAGTGAAAGATGACAAAGTGCCCCAAAGGGAAGTTAGCGCACAGGAACTTGAGACAGTAACTAAGCAATATTTATCCAGAATGAAGGAATGGGTGCATGATTATATTCGCTCTTTGGGTCTTAAGAATTTGAAGGGACAAGAATTTACTACCACCGCTTTTTTAAGTATACAGGCAACTTTGTCGCATTTCCCGGAGTCAAATCCATATTTTGTTGCGTATTTACGGGGAACATTAAAAAATCTTATGATTGAGCAGATGAGAGAGGATAATCCAGGCAGTAGAGCGATCATCCAGCAGCATAACAATATCGAAGCGGCAAAGAATTTGTTGCCGCATGGGGCCACTAAAGAAGATGTACGTAAAGTTTCCGGCGTTAGTATAGAAGAACAACAAGTCCACTTACATCAACTTGATGACGTATCTCGGCAACTGGATGGTGTTTCGTGACCCGCCCGATCATACCCGGCTAAGACGCCTGTTCACGAAAGCGTTCACGTCTCGCTCCATCGACATGCTGG
>JANNCL010000024.1:0-3764 GCA_031386565.1 Candidatus Omnitrophota bacterium | reverse complement strand
AAGTACATATAATGAACGATTTGAGGCGCAAACGGATATTGATATGTACCGTAATCGTATGTTTTTTAATCCCGCTGACCCACAAGCTTTAAATTTTGATCTTAGCGGACATTTACGCATGCCTTTTAATTCACGACTGTGGTCAGATGCGGGTATTTTTTACGTCGATACGCCCGGAGATCTTTCACCTAGAAGGAATTTTGGAATTGATGACCGTATCTCCTTAAGTTTTGACACGTGGGGGAATCGGCATGGGACACTGTTTACCGGAGGAGCCTATCAACGCAGCCGCTATGCGAATGCCGAAGCGTCGGCATTTGACCGTTTGACCGCTATTGTTGGTTCTTCCATCCCGTTGACCGATCGATTATCGCTTCATAATAAATATGAATATTCATGGGTTGATGAGCCGTTCTCTGGCGATGCGTATAACCCGAACAGATTTGATATTGGCCTGAATTATAATCGTAGTCTGACAACAAAATTATCAGGGACGTGGACGCTTAATTATGAAAGGCAGGGTGGTGTAGGCGGAACGAACAGCTTTTTGTCCGGGGAAGATAGTATGGATGGTAGTTTTGGTCTAACCTATAATCCGGCAACGGATATGAGTATTTTCTTTGATAGCCGATTACGGAGGGTGTGGCCAAAATCCCAGGATATTGCTGCGTATTACGCGTTAGATATCCGTTTAGGCCTGCGCATGACTTTTGGCAGCGGCGTGAAGTTTGATCCTTATGGCAAAGTGTACGGGTATGTCTTCAACGATCTTAATTCCAACGGACTGCGTGAACATGGTGAAGAAGGTGTTCCGCATGTAAAAGTTAACGTCGGCGATAAAGTGGTAGTAACCGATAATAATGGATATTTTGAAAAGGGGTATAGCGCTAAAGCCGTGGTGATCACGCCAAACGGGGAAAGTGTTCCTGCCGGGTTTGTCTTTTCTACTAAAGATTCATTGCGTGTCCCTATCACACAAACGGCTCCGACCCAGGTTAATTTTGGTCTCACGGCCCATTCTTCCGTTTACGGGATCATTTATGTGGATAAAAATAACAATGGGCTGCCGGATCAGGGGGACCTATTCATCGCTAAAGTAAAGCTTACGATTGACGGGAAGGAAGAGCAATACACGGATAATCGCGGCGCGTATTACTTCAGGAATGTCAGTGTTGGTAAACATGCGGTGGTGGTAGACTTAGATAGTATCCCGATTGAATATCTACCGTTGACAAAGCTTAAAAACAGCTTTGAAGTTGGCCGGGGTGCAACGTATGTTCTGCATTTCCCAATGAAGGTTAAGGAACAACAATAGAAACAATTTTCACCAGCTGACCGGAGCGAATTTCAGTCTGTTCTGAGATGAGTTGTTGTTTGCTGGAAATTGCTTTTGGATCGGATTCTTGGCGGACTGTTTCAGGGATGATAAAACTAACGGTATAAGATTTAGAATCACTGCTTAAGCAAAAACAACAGGTAGAAGGCAACATAAAAACAAGGCTTAATGCGCACAGACGAAGTACATGATGCATGTTCGTCCTCCATGGTAACCAGACAACCATGCTCAAGTAACTTGAGGTTAGGTTCACGGCTTTGCGTCCTTCTCTTTCGAGAAGTTTGCCTTTTTCAGTAAAGAACTGAACTAATGTGTTACTATAAAACTATAGCATGCATGCAATATAGATGCCAATTTATATATGCTTGATAATAAAGGACTTATGAAAATACCGAAGAAATACCAACCTAATGGTTTTGAGATATTCTACGAAGACAAAGATCTGATCGTGGGGAACAAGGCCGCGGGCGCATTGAGCGTTGCGGCCCTCTGGAATAGGGACAATACCATCCATCAGGCGCTCAACTGGTATGTGCGTAAAGGTCAGGTTAAATCCCGTAAATGTGTGTATGTGGTGCATCGTTTAGATCAGGATACCACCGGTGTTTTAGTCTATGCGAAAACGCCGCAAGCGCAGGCATTTTTAAAAGAGAACTGGGTTAATACGACTAAGTATTATTATGCCATCGTGCAGGGGATCGTTCAAAAGAAAAGCGGTACTCTTTCCAGTTATCTCGAAGAAGATGAGGATTATGTGGTGCATTCTACCGATGATCACAAAAAGGGAAAGTTCGCGCGGACGGATTATGATGTGTTAAAGACCAATGCGAAATTTACTTTGTTAAAGGTTAATCTGTTGACCGGAAAAAAGAATCAGATCAGGGTGCATTTTTCTGAGGCCGGCCATCCGATCGTAGGCGATGATAAATACGGAGAGAAAAGCGTGCGGTTAAAGAACTTGATGCTGCATGCGTATTCTATTGCTTTCTTGCACCCATTTACCCGTAAACCGGTGGAGTTTAAAGCCCCGGTCCCGGATCATTTTAAAAAACTCATGGATTACGCGTATTGACCCGCGGCAAACCCTGAGGCCCATGCCCATTGGAAGTTGTAGCCTCCCAAATGGCCGGTGACATCCACGGCTTCGCCGATAAAAAACAAACCCGGCACCTTGTTAGATCCCATCGTTTTTGAAGATAATTCTTTTGTGTCGATGCCGCCTAAGGTGACTTCTGCTTTTGCGTAGCCTTCTGTTCCGCTTGGGGTGATCGGCCAATGATTCAGACGGTGACCTATGTCTTGTATTTCTTTAGCCGTAAATTCTTTTAAAGCTTTATTGGCAAAAAAATGATCGCATATTACATCACATAGACGGGAGGGTAAATAATCCTTGAGGTAGTTCTTTAACAAGGTGCCCCTGGCATGATCTGCTGTTAATATATCGGACATCGTCTTATCAGGAATGAGGTTTATAATAATTACCTGTGATGGCTGCCAATAGGATGATATTTGCAGGATCGCAGGACCGCTTAAGCCTTTATGAGTAAATAAAATGTTCTCACGAAAAGCGATCTTACCGATAGAAACAATAGTATCCACGGAAACGCCCGCTAAGGGCTGATAGATCTTTAGATCTTTAGCGGATAAGGTCAATGGCACCAGGCCCGGACGGCAAGGGATGGTGCTGATATTAAAAGATCGGGCGGTTTTATAGGCAAGGTCTGAGGTGCCGAGCGTGGGGATGGAAAGCCCGCCGCAGGCGATGACCAGGGCATCGCTTGTAAATGTGCCTGTTGATGTACGGACGATAAAAGTGTCTTCTTTTAGAATATCCGTGACCGATGTTTTATAAATGATCTTGACCCCCACTTTGTTGCACTCTTCCTTTAACATGCTGATAATATCCTGCGCGCTATTGTCGCAGAAGAGCTGACCAAGTTTTTTTTCATGGTAGGGGATGCCGTGTTGATGGACTAAGCTTAGGAAGTCTTTGGGGGTAAACCGGGCTAGCGCAGATTTAGCGAAATGTTCATTGTGGGAAATATAGTTAGCGGGTTTGGCTGTGATATTGGTAAAATTACATCGTCCGCCTCCGGAGATGCGTATTTTCTTGCCTGGCTGGTCATTGTGTTCCAGGATAATGACTTTGCGTCCGCGTTTCCCGGCTTCGATCGCGCACATCATGCCTGCCGCGCCGGCACCAATGATAACAAGTTCTACGTGTTGCTCTATTGTATTCATGGGTTTTAGTATATAATCGATGGACCAATTAATCCAATTCTTTGGGGAGATTTAAGATGGATATCCTAATTCTTTCTCGTATTCAATTTGCACTGACGATCCTGTTCCACTATATCTATCCGCCCATGTCGATCGGTTTAGGGTTGATCATTGTGATCATGGAAAGCATGTACATGATCACCAAGAA
>JANNCL010000304.1:0-7407 GCA_031386565.1 Candidatus Omnitrophota bacterium | reverse complement strand
TTCTTTAACGAAAACAAAATGCGCCCGGCGGTACTTTTTGATCAGTTTCTCGATCTTATCCAGTGAAAAGTTCCCCACTTCAGCCCATAAGATCACTGTCCCCCCGTCATCTAAAGCACAGAGGTCGGGCGTGTATCGATCATCCACCTGTGGTTCAACCCTGATCGTGCGGTATTGCGTGTGGTACAAGGCATAGACCAAGGCCTTGGCATAGGGATGGAATTCGGTATCGTGGTCTTTTTTGGAGATGATGATCTTCGTACCGTTGAAAGTAAAATTATATTTTTTATTATCGGCAAACATAAGACATTAATGTGCAGATGGCTCTCTTTTACCCCGATTACGGATGATCAGCCCGTCTAGGAAACGGCGTAGAATCTGATCGCCGCACGGCATGTATTTGGGATGATCTTCTTTGCGGAATATGGCGGATAGTTCGGTTGGAGTGGATTCAAATTCGGCTAGTTTCAGAATCTCAATAATATCCGTATCCCTAAGCTTTAGAGCGACACGAAGCTTTTTCATAATATCGTTATTGTTTAACATGCTTATCCTGTTCTTTTCGTTTCTTAAGTATGCGCATAAGCGTCACCAGGGCTATCGTTCCCCAGATGACCTCAAGGGTGAAGGCTAATAATCTTATGTAACGATCTTTTTCAAGTTAACCGCTGATGCTTCATCCAATTTAGTGAAACAGATCGCAAAACCTTCACCTTTGACGATGCGCGATACATAAGCCGATCCCTGGATCAAATTCTTTTGCCCTTCAGCATTTACATGTTCGAACGAGAATCGAACCTCATCATTTGAATTGATAAAGATATTGTGTCCGATCATAATAAATGCGCTGTTGATGGAAATATCCCTAATATGGCCCTGTACGGTTACCTGTGAACCAATGCTGATCTTGATAGGCAGCTCGATCTTGATCCGATGTTCTTTACGACGTTCATATTCTTGCATAACCACCTTCTTTTTATGTTACCGGATCTTTCATTCAAAGGTTATTCGGCTTGATTCTTTAATTTAGCTTCGATTTGTAATGCCCAGACATTTTTTGAGGTGTCTTTGGCTTTTTTTAAAATGCCTTTTGTGCGTAATTGTGTAGCTGCCCAATAGGCATCTTCTTGCCAGGTGAAATGGAAATTACCGCTATCAATGATCTCCCGATCATGGAGCTCCCAGATCTTTTCAAGAACTTTCTTGATCTGTGCAGATCCATTCAATGTCTCAAGTGCTTCTTCGATCCAGCCGCATATATCTTGACGGGTTTTCATGTTATCCTTGCCTATCTTTCATATCCATATTTTGTGTAATCGATGCCCAATGCTTGCATATCATTCTTCAATGGTCCGTGAAATCCGAACGGGGTTGCTTCAAAAAACGCATTGATCATATCTTTTTCTGTCACTTCCTTGCGGTTATCACTATTTACCAGTGCTTCCGCTTTCTGCGATACTTTTTCCTGAGCAATGGGACGCATAAAAACAGGTACTTTGGCAATGATCTGGTCAAACCCTATTCTAGCATTTGATTCCCAGATCATTTAACTTCCCATCCAATCTCTTTAAAGAGATCAGCGGAAGATCGCATATATCTTTTTTTGTTGATCTCAGCCGACCAGAGTTTTTGAATTTCCGGATATTTCTCGATCCGTGCATCACCCCAATGCTGGCCTTTATACATTGGTAAAACATCCCAATTCGAGTTTATATAACAAAATGCCTGGATGTTATTTTTGATGATAAAGCGAAATACATGATTAAACCAGTCTTTCTTTCCATGTACGGTATACATTCCCATTGGAGATGATTCCGCGATCATGAATGCTTTATGGTGTTTTTTGGATAAAGCGATGAATTTCTCAGCAAAAGGGATGTTGCCTGTGGAAAATATAGAAGCGCCTAGCCAATCAACATAATTATCGCCTGGATACCAATCATTCCATGAATATAATTGTTTTGCAGCAGTATAGGAATGCCAAACATATGCGGTATTATGAACGCCTTTTTTGCGTAAAAGGTCGACTATATGTCTAAATGATTTTTTATAAAGAACTGGTTCATAATGATTCTCCGGGTTGTCAAACTCATAACCAATACGCAAAAAAACAGGCCGGTTTGCTTTTAACAGCCAGTCTGCCAGGATGTTTAGATTCTGGTCATATTGACCTGCGTTGATTGCCTCTAAAGCATCCACCATATAAAGGCCTATTTGTATCGTTGCATTCGGATATTTTGATAGTATAGCGTTACCATGCTGTATACCAGCGCCTATATCAATGGCAGAAAGCAATCCTTCCATCCTTTGTACGGATGTATAGAACATTACACCGTTTGGAATATTGTTCGTTTTCTGGATATATTGATCGATCGTATCCATATCTTGCCCTATCAGAAGCAGTGTTTTACCTATCGGCGGTACAAACACAAGATGATTTTTAGAGAAATGAGCACTTGCTTGTGCTAATGATGATGAAAAAATGAGGGCATATATCAGAATAATGATCGAAGTATAGTTCTTAGAGCACATGACAGACCTTTGAATAATATTTTGTAGAAGAAGCATTTTATTCAAGAACATTTTGAAATTTCCAAGAGTATTGTTTTCCATCATTGCTCTTTAAAAGGATCGTATAAGCACCACCAAAAGGTAATTCTGCCTGAAACATGACCGGAGTTGGCTTTAGATCAATACGCAAGTCTTCAAGGATAATGCGGAATTTCTTAAGATCCAATTTCGTCGTAAGCCGTATTTCATTCGGTCCAAAATTATCAATAGATGGACACGTCAAACTGATATGATCTCCATTACCCAATTCACTTTCGTTATTACAGATAACTTCATCTTCAGTACTGGTGACGTTTAAGATCAAATAGTACGGACCTCTTAGAATAGTATCTTTCCGTCGATGAGTTTTATCTAATAGCAACGTATTCAAGTATAAACGCGTAAACGGGTCGTTCAGCGGGTCTTGTAACCAAGATTTAATATCATCCACATTAAAAACAGCGGCTACACGTTCAACGAGTCTACGCGTTTCTTCTGAAGAGTGAGTGCCAGGTTCTGGAATGGAAGCATAATTCTCCAGTTCAGCCCCAATATTGTAATATTCTTTTAATGCGGTGAGATAAACAGGGAATATTTGTTTTAGATATTCTTTTGAATGCAACTGATCAATGAGTTTGAACGCGAACCATTGGTTTGAGTTTCCCTCTTTTTCTTTAAATTGACGCAAAATGAGATCAAGATGAGAGCCAATGATCTGTTCGGCACATAACTTGAGATCTTGATTTATCAGGCTTTGAAATGGGATTTTGTTCTTGTTGGCAAGATCAAAGAGTAATTCGCAACGCTTAGGATCATGCACCATCCGTAGTTGTTCTAGAATCACCAAGCGTAGCTCTACAGACATTGTTTTAGCTAGATTTGTGTGAAGTTGCGGAATACTCTGTGTTCCGTTAATCAAACGTAGGGCTATTATCCCTTCGCTTTGAACACGGATCGAGGGGTCTGACAAGGATTTATTAACAGTTGCTAAGGCTTCTTTTGATGTAATCTCCCCCAACACATTTAAGATAGATTCTTTTACAAATTCATTTGATCCATCAAAATGCCTTGCAAGCGGGAGCACGACTTTCTCGCCGGCTTCCAACAAGTACATACGGAGTTCTGGATATTCTGCCTGGGCTCCTTTTTTAATAAAAAGTTCAACGAGTTTATTGGGAAGAGCTGATTCTGAAGCTTTAGCAATATATTCACGGAGTTTTTGGTAATGTTGTTGTTGAAGGTGAAAATCCCGGCGTATATCCTCAGGGAACGTTTGCCTTTGTAATGTTCCTTCTTTCAGCTGCTTTTCAAATTTCTGTAACTCATCATGTTCATGTTCAATGATCTTATCCGTGATCCTTAACAGATTATCTTTTAAAGAAAGTGTTTCTCCCTGCACGGCATTAAAAGGGAAAATGAGTAAACAAGTTATGAAAAGTATTCTTCCCAAGTTCATTTTATTCTTCCCAGGCAATATCTTCCGGATTAATGGTGTCGGCACTGGCATCTAATGAGCTGTTCACATCAGAACGACCTTGTTGTCCAGGTCCTTCATCATTTTTCTTAGGCATAAAATGAACATTGTTAGCACTGATGCGCACGCGGCTTTGCGTTTTACCATCTTTCTCCCAACGGTCTTGTCTTAAACGTCCTTCAACGATGATCCCACTGCCTTTTTTAAGGTATTTCGCACAGTTTTCAGCGATCTGTCCCCAGACCTCAATATCAAAATAGGACACTTCCGTCACACGCTGATTATTTTTGGTGTAGATACGATTATTGGCAATGGACATACTACAGACGGATTTACCCGAAGGTGTACTCTTTATTTCCGGATCCTTTGTCAAATTACCCATGATATTCACGCTATTAAGACTCATAATCATTCCTTTCGGGTGTTCAATACGTTGATGATAGATATTATTTTTTAAGTTCTCGAAACCTGCGGATAATAAGTATGGTTAAGTATAATCCAAAGACGCCAACACAATCAATCAATACATCTTTGAATTCACAGCGCCTTCCGATAACAAATGTCTGATGGAATTCATCAGATATTGCATAGATAATAGCAATGATCATAGGATATACCACTAGGTCTAGAACGGTAAGATTGAAAGAGTGTTGGAATGCCCGCAGTAGAAGGAATGTTAATATTGCATACTCAATGATATGCGCGATCTTTCTCATAAAAAGATCATAGGACAGGCTAGATCTGAGATTGGGAATACTAGATAGAACGAAGATCAACCCTGCCCATCCTAATACCGGCAACCATAATCGATATATCTTATCCATCTGTCTTTCCGATCATTTTCTGGCGTAATCGTCTTCTATGCGAATGATATCATCTTCGCCAAGATATTTACCGGTTGCCACTTCGATAAATACCAGTTGATCATGACCGGTATTAGATATGCGATGGATCACGCCTAAAGGAATATCCACAACAGAGCCGAATTCAATATTAATGTCTTTTCCGTCAATGGTAGCAATACCAGTTCCGGCTACTACGATCCATTTTTCGGAACGATGACGATGTTGTTGTAATGATAATCGGGACTTGGGATTAACTTCAACTCTTTTGACCCAAACACCCTCCTCTTGATGAAATTTGTGATACTTTCCCCAAGGTCTTATTGAAGTATCATGGCTATGATCTGGGTTTGTCATTGGTAAAGAACCTTTTTATATGGTCGGTTATACTATCTAGACCTTTAGTGGTATGTTTAGAGGATACAAAGAAAGTCTCTAAGTTTGCTGGCGGCCAATAAACACCCTTTTTTAATAAATAATGGAATAATTGTGCGTATATATTATCTTGTGCGGACAATTGTGCCTGGGCATAATCCAAAACAGGTTCTTTTCTAAAACGAATGCTGATCATGCTGTGATAATTAACCAAATGTGCGGGAATATCATTTTCAACGAGCAGCAGGTTTGTCGTACTTACAAGATGATCACATTTATTTTTTAGATCTTTATAGAGAGGTTTAGTTAGGTTCTTGAGAGTTGCCAGCCCCGAGCACATAACTAAGGGATTGCCGGCAAAGGTTCCTGCCTGATACGCTTTCCCCAAAGGTGATAAATGATCCATGATATCAGCCCTGCCGCCGTAAGCACCAACAGGGTAACCGCCTCCGATGATCTTGCCTAAACAGGTCATGTCGGGAATTATTCCAAGATCAGATTGTACGCAGCCCAATCCTGATCTAAAACCGGTCATGACTTCATCAAAGATCAAAATGATATTATATTTTTTCGTTAATTCCCGGATGGTTTTTAGAAACAATGGTTCCGGCAGGATAACGCCCATATTACCGGCAACAGGTTCTAAGATAACACAGGCAATATCCTTATGATGCCGATCAATCACCCGTGTTAATGCACTAATATCATTATAAGGAATACTTAATGTATTTTGTAAATGTGATTGCGGGATGCCCTGGCTGCTGGAGGATGGTAAACTGGCCACTCCCGAACCAGCGCAAGCCAATAGGTCATCAACATGTCCGTGATAACATCCGTCAAATTTCAATACCTTTGATCGTTTAGTATAGGCTCGGGCAAGTCGGATTGCGCTCATGGTCGCCTCGGTCCCAGAATTTACAAAACGGACCTTTTCGACAGAAGGAACATGTTTGCAAATAAATTGTGCGATCTCGATCTCTGGTTTGGTGGTGGTACCAAAACTACTTCCTAATGAAATAGACTTGGATGCAGCTTTTCTAACATCGGGATGATTATGTCCCAAGATCAATGCGCCCCAAGATAAGCAATAGTCACTATAGGAATTTCCGTCAATATCAAATAATTTGCTACCCTGCCCTTTATGCATTATCAGTGGATTGCCTCCTACAGCATTAAAGGCTCTTACAGGGCTATTAACTCCCCCGACCATGACTTTACGGGCTTGGGTGAAATATTTAGTTGAGAGGTTTGTTTTCATTTTAACCAACCTAGAACATCCAACGTGTGATAACTGATAATGATATTAGCCCCGGCACGTTTAAAACCAAGTAATGTTTCAAGGACAACGGCTTTTTCGTCGATCCACCCTTTTTGAGCGGCGGCTTTTACCATGCTGTATTCCCCGCTGACATTATAGGCAACTACCGGTACATTCACCGCATCTTTGAGAGTCTTGATCACATCCATATAGGCTAACGCAGGTTTAACCATGACCATATCCGCACCTTCGTTTATATCTTGTAAGGCTTCTTTCAAAGCTTCTTTGGAATTCGCAGGATCCATTTGGTAAGTTCGCCGATCTCCAAATTCAGGAGCACAATTTGCGGCTTCACGGAATGGTCCATAATAAGCAGACGCATATTTTACGGCGTATGATAAAATGCTCGTATCTTTGAAATGATTCTTATCCAACATATCTCTGATCGATCGAACACGTCCATCCATCATATCTGACGGGGCAACACAATCGACACCAGCGTCGGCGTGAGCTAATGCCATTTGTGCCAGTATAGGTAAAGTTGCATCGTTATCAATGATCCCATCATGGACAAGACCGCAATGACCATGGGTTAAATATGCGCAAAGGCAAATATCAGAAAATACTAAAAGATCAGGAAAATTTTTTTTGATCAAAGATATAGCTGTGGGCACGATCGCCTTTGAGGTGAGGGCATATTTTCCTGTACTATCTTTTTTTTGGCTTAGACCAAATAATATCACCGCGCGTCCGCCTGCGCGTTTATATAATTCTATTTCTTTAAGCAGAAGGTCCACAGAAAAACGACTTATTCCAGGCATAGAAGGAATAGTTTCTTTTTTCGATCTGCCTTCGATCACAAAGTATGGTTGGATCAGATCGTTAGGTCCTAAAATATTCTCTTTAAC
>JANNCL010000280.1:0-3308 GCA_031386565.1 Candidatus Omnitrophota bacterium | reverse complement strand
CCAGAGATCTTCAGGTCCTGGGGCAAAGAATGGCCTCGCAACGACGGGCCTGGGAATGAAATGGTGTTGGGAGCACTGTTGGTGCTAATTTTATTCTTTACTGCCTGGATTTTTTATTCGCTGATGTATTTCTTTTTCTATGCGCCGATCCGGATCGTGGGGGAAAAGATAGTTTTACCAAAGACTAATGATGAAGGGATCCCCAATTATATTTTTTGGGACAGAACGGTCATTGATATCGCGGCGATCAGGAAGATCAATAAATTCAGCACTCATATTTCGGGCAGTTCCCGCCTGCTGTCGTCGTCAGCAACATTAAGGCGTTTCAGTACTTCGCCCAATGATAAAGTCGTGATCATTTATGAAGGTTCCAATGTCCAGTTAAATACGATGTTCTATGGACAAGATAATATCAACTATCTGGTTGAATCATTATGGGGCTGCAATGATAAGATCGACATTGATGATCGAGGGATATGAGCACTGAGACGATCCGTTGGGATGAGCAGGGGGTGCCTTATTCCGTTGCTTTTGATGATAAATATTTTTGCACCCAGGACGGGTACGCGGAATGCGTGCATGTGTCGGGGATCGGGAATGATCTGGTGGCGCGTTTTAGGGCCTTAGACCCCGGGGTGGAGGGGGTATTTACGATCATCGAGACAGGTTTTGGGACGGGGTTAAGTTTTTGTTGTGCCTGGAAAATGTGGCAGGAGAATGCCCCGGCTTCCTGGACCCTGCGCTTTATCTCGGTAGAATTATTTCCGCTGCCTGCGGCGGATATTCACAAAGCTTTGAGTACCTGGTCTGTTCTGGACGGATTTAGAAATGCTCTAACGGCCGTCTATAAACCTATGGAAAGCGGTGTTGCCCATTTTTATTTTAACGCGCCGCGTGTCCATTTGATCTTAGTCTTTGAGGAAGTGGTCGCGGCGCTTCAGATCATCGCTCATGATCATTTGGCGGGGGATGGGGCCGATGCCTGGTTCTTGAATGGATTTTCTCCGTTTAAGAATCCGCAAATGTGGCGCATGGAAGTATTTGAAGGGATGGCCTTGTTGAGTAAAAAGGGGACAACCTTGTCGACTTTCACCGTAGCGGCGGCCGTTCGACGGGGTTTGGAAGCGTGTGGATTTACGGTGCTGCGAATTCCGGGTTTTGGTACAAAAAGAACGGTATTGTCCGGTATCAGGAAGGATTAGTTATGAAAAAATGTCCGATGTGCGCGGAAGAAATACAAGATGAAGCGATCAAATGCAGATTTTGCGGTGCCTTGACCAAAGAGGAAGCGAGGTCAGTGCCCGCCGGAGGGATGGATGAAGCACAAGCAAAGAACTGGGCTGTTTTCGCTCATTTAGGCGGGCTGCTGCCGGTGGCGTTCTTATCGATCATCATTCCACTAACGATATATTTGCTAAAAGCCAAAGAGTCCCAATTTATTGAGAAGCAAGCCAAAGAAGCGTTGAATTTTCAGATCTCTTTGGTCATTTATTGTGTGATCGGCGTATTTGCTTTCTTTACGATCATCGGCATCCCCTTTGCCATCGCGGCGTTTGTTTTCTTTGCTTTTGCCGATCTTATATGCAGTATTACCGGATCGATACGTGTATCGCAAGGCAAGGAATATAAATATCCCTTTTGTTTAAGACTTATTTCTTAGCTCAGAAAGAGATTCTGTATACTAACTAGTCGGTTTAAAAAAAGCATCATTAACAAAAGGAGTAGTATGAATAAATTCATTGCAGGTATGGTCATCAGTGCGGGTTTAGTTTTAAGCGGACAGGTGTTCGCGGCGGAAGTGTACACCATCGATCCGGTGCATTCTTCCATTGTTTTTAATGTCAAACATTTGGCGGTGAGCACGGTTAGCGGGAATTTCAAGAAATTTTCCGGCACCATCACCTTCGATGCGAAAGATCTCGAGAAGTCCAAAGCAGAAGCGGCCATTGATATCGCCAGCATCAATACCGAGAATGATCAGCGCGACGGCCATTTAAAAAGTCCTGATTTCTTCGATGCGGCGAAATTCCCTCAGATCACCTTTGTCAGCAAGGCAATACAGGGAGAAGAAGGAAAATATAAGATCGTCGGAGACTTGACGATCAAGGGTGTCACCAAAGAGGTCAGCATTCCGGCAGTGATCAATGGGCCGGTGAATAATCCCATGGGCGGCGTGGTCATCGGGCTATCGGGCCAGCTGACGGTCAATCGTCAGGATTACGGGGTATCATTCAATAAGGTCTTAGATAACGGCGGGGTAATGGTGGGCAACGATGTCACTATTATTATCAATTTAGAAGCACATAAATAATAAGAAACTGACTGGAAGAACACCGCCTTTCTTGTAAATAAGATTGGCGGTGTTCTTTTTTATTTGTATAATGACCGCATTACGAAAGAGGCTTGAAAATGACGACCACACAATTAGTGCCTATTTTACAAACATCTGTAGCACCGTGCGTGCTTATCTCCGGTTCCGGACTTTTGCTTTTAGCACAGGCTAATCGTTTGCCCAGACCCATTGACCGGGCGCGTCATCTGTGTTCTTTGGTAAAGAGCAATCCTGGGCCTGAAGGCAATACATACCGGGCACAGTTGAAGATCTTTCACAAGCGCTGTAATCTGCTGCGTAACGCCGTTGCCTTGAATGTGATGTGCCTGGGGGCTATCGCGACGGTGATCTTATTGCTTTTTGTCAGTAATATCCTTAGCTGGCCTTTGACCACGTGGATCAATACGTGTTTTGTTGTCGGTTTGTTCTGTCTGCTTGGTTCTTTGGTTTTCTTTTTGAGGGATATCTTTGTGATGCTGCATTCACTAGAGATGGAGATCAAAGAGACAGGTGTGCAGCTTTAGATCTTAATTCTTCCAAGAATGCTGACGGTACGGGGATCCCTAACTGTATAGAGCGTTCGGCGTCATTGTAAGCTTCCCGATATAATCCTGCTTTATTTTCTGCGATACACCGATTGAAATATCCTTCTGCCAGTGCCGGATCAAGGTGAACTGCGGTACTAAAATCATCGATGGCTTTTGCATTGTCATGGAGCAAACCATAGACAGTACCACGGCCGATGTAATTGCGGGCAAAATAGGGGCTGATGGCGATGGCTTTATTGTAATCGGCCAGGGCTAGCGGAAGTTGTCCTGCTTGATAATAAAAATGAGCGCGGTTGCTGTAACCGGTGAAAGCATCCGGGTATGCACGAATGACCTCGTTGTAAAAACTCAATGTATTCTGCCAGATCCGGCATTGTTGATGGGTTTTTATGGCCAATGTTACGAGGATAATAGCAATAATGACACGA
>JANNCL010000267.1:0-35642 GCA_031386565.1 Candidatus Omnitrophota bacterium | reverse complement strand
CGCCAAAGTGCTTTCGCCTTTGGCTACGGCGGGCGTTTCGTTTCCTTTATCTAAAATGAACTCGAAACGAAACGGATTATCAGGATGAACTTTAATGCCTTTTAATAGTGGCGGTTCATAAGCAGGGCTTAGCCGTACCATAGTCCCAGGCACAGGCAAGCTTAAAAGTCCTTCTGCTGCATAGACTTGCGGCAAAGGCAATAAACATATAGATAGGATTAAACTTAAAAATCTTCGAGGCATGCCCAAAGTTTAGCATATTATTTATATATGTGCCACTTCAGGCAGCGACGATGCAGATATTATTTTCGTTGGCGAGTTTTAAAACTTTATCATAATCAATGATGAGGGTTTTATTTGCTTCTATGCACAAGCAGGCAGCCTGGCATTTGATCATATTCTCAATGGTTCTGGGGCCAATGACCGGGACATCAAAGCGACTGTCTTGTTTTGGTTTTGAGGTCTTCACGATTACCGCACCGCTACGGGCAATGCTTCCGCCACGTCGGATCGCTTTATCCGTACCTTCCATGGCTTCGATGGCAACAATGGCTTTTGCCTTTACCACCACGGTCTGCCCCACATCAATGCCGCCCATGAATTTGGCTAACCCAAAACCAAAATCAATATCTTCAAGCTCAACCTTGGTTGGTCCGCGTTTTGTCAACGTGCCTTTAGGAGCCAGATATTTCTTTAACAAAAACGTTGAATCCAATAAAGTCATACCTTCTTTTCCCAACCGGTCCGCCACAGCGCCAAATATCGTGTCAGTCTTACGATCGCGCAAGGCATCGGCGATCGTCTGAAACTCTTCATCCAATCTTACCGACGGATTGAATAAGTTGTCCGGATTGACCTGCCCCGCCATGATCACTTCACTGACTCCATGCAGGCGGAAATATTTGAACAACTTTGCTAATTCACCGACTTTAAAATATTTAAAGTGATCAACGGAAAAGAATAAGAACGGTGATGTATCACCGATAACTCCAGCAGCAATGATGCGGTATCCCTGATCCTTCGCCGCTCGCGCGAACAGGAAAGGGAATTGATTGTTACCGGCAATTAAACCAATAATTTTTTTAGGAGATCCCACGCTTAGAACTCTCAACGAAATCGATCAGGCGTTTAACTTCCGGGATAGTGCCCATTTGCTCTTTGACCTGCGTTAAGGCATTGCTGCGCGCCAAACCGGAATTGAAAAGGATCTTTATCGTTCGGCGCAACGCCAAACTTGTTTGAGAGGAAATATTAGCACGTTTTAAACCGACCACATTTAGCGTACGCAACGTAGCTGGGTTACCATCCACCATGCAGTAAGGCGGCACATCCTGATTGACTTTAGAACATCCGCCGATAATGGACAAAAAACCAACACGCGCATGCTGATGGACACCGGAAAGCCCGCCGATGACCGCACGGTCTTCGATGGTCACGTGGCCGGACAATCCCACATAATTGGCCATGATGCAATGACTCCCCACATGGCAGTCATGCGCCACATGAGAACAGGCCATGAATAAATTCCCATTACCGATCGTGGTTTCTCCGCCACCGTCGATGGTCCCTGGATTAACCGTCACATATTCACGAAAAATATTATCATCGCCTATCTTCAGGAACACCTTATCCTTGCGATCATGCTTTTTATCTTGCGGAGGGCTGCCGATCACCGCACCTGTATAAAGCTGACAGCCGCGGCCGATGGTTGTCCAGCCCTCAATGACACAGTGCGCTCCGATGGAAACATCGTCTCCTAGGATGACCGGGCCATTGATGATCGTATAAGGTCCGATCACGACATTCTTACCTAAGGTGACATCATCGCTGATGATCGCTGTTGGATGTATTTGTTGAGTTGTCATCATATTTATTTATTCAAGTACGCCATGTCCGTATAAGAAAATATCATTTCCGCCTCCACCACCACTTCTCCATCGACCTTGCCCACACCTTTAACTTGCGCGGTACGTTCGCGGTCACGCAGGATCTCAACCTCGAGCATCAATTGATCTCCGGGAGAAACAACCTTACGGAATTTCACGCTGTCGATCGACATGAACAATGCCACCTTATCCTGATGCGCGCCGCCAGTTAACACGACAACGCCGGCGGTTTGGGCCAAAGCTTCCACCATCAAAACCCCCGGCATGACCGGGCGCTGGGGAAAATGTCCGGCAAAAAACCCATCATTGATCGTCACATTCTTAAGTCCGACACCCTTTTTCCCCGCTTCCGTGATCGTCACGCGATCTACCAATAAAAAAGGATAACGGTGGGGCAAGATCTTCATGATATCGTTAATGTCATAAACTTTTGTCTTCATATTCTGCTCCATGATCTTCGCGACCAATAAACGATTTAACGCATGCCCGCTTTTGACACCAACCACATGCCCGCACAGAGGCTTCCCCAATAAAAAAAGATCTCCGACGATATCCAAGGCCTTGTGACGGGCGCATTCATCCGGAAAACGCAAACGATTCCCGACCGGCCCATCTATACCCATCACCAGCGTGTTCTGTTCATTCGCGCCCTTACCCAAACCCTTGCCGCGTATAAGTTCGATCTCTTCTTTTAAACAAAAAGTCCGCGCCGGGGCAACATCTTTTGCGAATGTTGCCGCCGTTACCATAGTTTCATACGTCTGCAACGGTAAAGCCGGGTGGGCATAGTCCAAGGTATATGATACCTTAAAATCGTCCGCAGGTAAAATGGTAAGTGTAGCCGCCCCTTTAGTAATGGTAATAGGCTTAGTGACCTTTATGAACTCCCGGGCGGCATCCTGTTCGACAATACCTGCCTTAGCGAGTGCATTGGTGAACTCAAGACTACTCCCATCCATGCCCGGCACTTCATCCGCATCGATCTCAACAACCGCGTTATCGATCCCCAGCGCATGGAAAGCGGCCAATAAATGTTCGATAGTAAAAACGCTGGCCCCGTTGGCCCTGATCGCCGTACAGCGGGTAATATTCTCATCCATGACCGCACTTTGAGGTGTAAGCGGTATGCTCACCGGGTTCACCAGGTCAATGCGCAAAAAAGAAATACCCTGGCCAATAGGCGCAGGTTTTATTGTTATAGAAGCCTTCTTACCTGTATGCAGACCGATGCCAGAAAGTTTGACGGATGATCGTATCGTGTGTTGTTTCATTGTTTATTTTCTAATACTTCAATGCGTTTCTTTAGATCTTTGATAGTGTTCGCATAATGATCAAGACGCTGGATATGCGCATTGGTGATGAACGCTTTTTTGATCGGCTGTGCCGGCGAACCAAATACCTGCTCTCCCGCCTTAAGAGATTTGCTCACCCCCGATTGCGCGGTCACGATCGCCCCGTCGCCGATGGTTAAGTGACCTACCACCCCGACTTGACCGGCTAATATGACATAATTACCTAATCTAGCACTCCCTGAAACACCGGCCTGCGCTATGATCAAGCAATGCTTGCCGGTGATCACATTGTGTGCGATATGGACCAGATTATCGATCTTGGTACCTTCTCCGATAATTGTCTTTTCAAAACGCGCCCGGTCAATAGCGGTATTGGCCCCGATCTCAACATCATCTTCAATGATCACTGTACCAATTTGCGGGATCTTCTCATGTTTGCCATCGACCATCACATATCCGTAACCATCGCTGCCTATAACCGCCCCGTTTTGTATGATAACCCGGTCACCAATGATCACTTCCTCGCGTATGCTCACATGCGCATAGAGCACGCATTCTTTGCCAACATGCACCTTAGCTCCGACATACCCATGCGCATAAATGACCGTATCATCCCCAATAACAGCATCATTGTCAATGACAACATACGGACCGATGGCCACACGCGCTCCTATCCGTGCGGTGGACGCGACTATAGCAGTAGGGTGAATGCCGACAGGATGCACGGAGGGACGGTCTTTTAAAAAATATTTTAAAAGCCGCGTGAACGCGTGCGAAGGATTATCGACCCTAATAACAGTTTTCCCCGGCAAGGACATCTGTCGGGGAATGATCACTGCCGAAGCTTCACTTTTTAACGCCTGCTCTTTGTAAGCATCACCGATCACGAATGTTATCTGACCGTTCTTGGCTTCATATATCCCAGAGCAGGCCTGGATCTCGATACTCCCATCACCGACGAGCTCACCATTCGTAAACCTGGCAATTTCGGCAACGGTTATGTTCGTCATTATTATTTCTTATAACTATCGTTTAATATCTTGAGCACCCTGTCCGTGATATTCTGTGTTTGATCACCGTAAACCAGAACGCGGTCATTCAGGATATAATCATAACCTTCTTTTTTAGCCAGATCGCTAACGATCTTTTCGATCTCCAAAAGGATCTCGCGCACTTTTTCATCGCGTTGCTTGGCCAATTCCGTGCGTTTTTGTTTATCGTATTCGATCAGATCCGTCTTTTGCTTCTCGATGCTTTCGCCCAATTTATTCTTCTCTTCTTCCTTGAGTAAAGCCAATTTTCCTTGAGCATCCCGGATCTTGGCGATCATCCCATCACGGTCTTTCGTAAATGACTCCCCTTGTTTTTGCAAAGCCGCATCAAACTCTTTTGTTTTTTGGTAATTATCGAACAGGCGGCTTAAGTCCACATAACCGACCTTCAATTCTTTAGCAAATGCGGATGACGATAACATGACTCCTAAAACCATGATGCTAAGAATACGTGCGAACTTCATACTATCCTCCCTTGTTTGATTAACCCAAATAAATCTTAAAAAGTTTAAAACCCTCGGCTTACACTGAAATAGAACTTGCCGCTCTTCTTATTTTCACCTGGTTCTTTGCTTAGAGGAATACCATAATCAAGCTTTAGAGGACCGATCGGGGTTTTGACCCGCAGGCCCAAACCTGTTCCGGACTTGATTCCGCCGCTGGCATAATCGCTGGCCTTCGACCACACGTTACCGGCATCAAAGAAAACCGCCGCTTTTAGCACCTCGATGATCGGAACGGTATATTCCATACTACCGACCAAGATCGCTTCACCCCCGATAGGATCATTGGTATTCCTATCGAGCGGACCTACTTTACGTTCATTGTACCCACGGATAGTATTGGCACCACCAGCAAAGTAACGTTCAAAGATCGGCACGCGAGCTGTTTTATTGTATGCTTTGACCATGCCTGTTTTTCCACTAACTTCAAGGACGGTCACCAGCTCATTGAATTTAAAAGGAGCATAATAACTGCCCTCTGTTTGCAATCGGTAAAAATCCTTATCGCCGCCAAGAACACCGCCGGCCAGATCAGCGCTATTATGCCAAGTAAATCCCTTCGTCGTAGCCAAAGGACTATCACGGTAATCATTCGTGCTAGACACGCCGATGGAACTGACCACATTGGTCCCTTCTTCCGCGGCCAGATCAGCAGAAACATTGGAAGCAACGTTATTGATCTTGATCTGCTCTAAGCGATAATAACTGCCCATATTGAAATTATCGTTGAAACTCTTCCCTAAACGAAGATCTCCGCCGGTACGACGCTCATCATAGGCATAACCGGTAGAACTATCCTTCGTTAAACTGGTCACGAACAGGTCGAACCCAGCTGAAACAGGATAATCAAACACCCAAGGTTCGGTAAAACTCAATTCCGCGTTCTGACGGGAAGAACCGATCTCGCCGCGAATACGTAAATCCTGTCCGCCGCCGGTAAAGGATGGCCAGTTAGCGATATCGAAATTCTTCTGTTCCAATTCGATAAAGCCGACCAATTTATCAACCGTACTATAACCGCCGCCGAAAGAGAAACTACCCGTTTTGGCTTCTTTCACTTGAACGACTAAGTCTTTTTGGTCTTCTTGATCGGTGTCTTCGATATCATAACCCACATCTTCAAAATAGCCTAAATTACGCAAGCGTTCCTTGGATTTACGTAATTTCGCCCCATCGAATTGATCCCCAGGGTACATACGTAATTCCCGGCGGATAACAATATCACGGGTATTCGCATTCCCCTGTATCTTGATCTTATCAATATAGGCTAATTTACCTTCCTTAATGGTAAGCTTTACATCCACACGGCCGGATTCAGCATTAAAGGATGTCGCATCGACCACGGATGCGGAGATATACCCATGATCGAAATATGCATCGCGTACCGCGCTGACATCATCCTGTAATTTCTCCCGGCTAAAAACATTACCTTCGCGTAAATTCTTGATCTTTGATTTGATATCCAGCTCTGAAAGAATAGCATTACCTTCCATCGCCAAAACACCCACGTAATAGCGTTTGCCTTCCTCGACCGTCACATCAACGTTGACCAACCCCTTATACAACGAATCGACCTTATATGACGCTTTGGCATCGATATAACCATTTTGTTCATAGAATGCCTGGATCTTGGTCATGTCCTCTTCAAGGTCTTCTTCCTTCAAGAACCCCGAATTGAACAACCAAGCCGGACGGGATTTCATGGTCTTTATGATCTTGTTGTCACGGTACGCAGTATTTCCGTAGACATTAATGCGCTTGATCTTCATGCGAAATCCTTCGCGGATGATAAAATGCAAACTGGCTTTATTGGTGGTATCATCCATGAACGTTTCCACATCCACTTTCACCTGCGTCAAACCCTTTTTCTTATAAAGATCTTCGATGATATTAATATCATCTTTTAACGTCTTATTATCCAGGAACTTGTCTTTACGGGTCTTGATCTTGCTTTCGATGAATTTTTTATTGTAATACTTCAATTTCGAGAACGTTACTTCCTCGATGATCGGTTTTTCCTTCAGTTTCACGATCACCTTATAACCGCCGTCAAGATCTTCGTGATCGATCTGCACATCAGAGAAATGACCGGTGTTATATAGACGTTTTAAATCATCGCTGACGATATTCTCCACATAATCTTGCCCCACACGGGTTTTGATCTTAGCTAGAATTTGTGTGATACCAATTGATTTATTGCCGATGATATCGATCGACTTGACTGTTTTAGCCATCGGTGCTGTTTCGGAAGGCATGCTTACCGCTGCTGATGGGGCTTCCTGTTTAAGCTCCATGGTCGGCATATCCGAGGCAGGTTTTTGAGCGTTATCTTGTGTCGGAGTTGTATCCGCCGGCACTGCGGCCGCATTATCCTGCGTCGCCGTTGCCTCCGCCGCAACCTCTTGCGCCAATGAGGTTTTAGCGTCAGTTAGAATTAAAATGGACAATAAAATAAATAGGTATGTGAGTGATTTTTTAGGCATGGTGGAATTATAAGGGCTGGGGTTTGTCATGTCAATTGACAAAAAAAATATTTATACCTAGATTAACGAATTTTTTAGGGATGTTAAGAAGAATGAAATCAAACAATCAATTTTAAACTATTTTAAGAACGATAAATTATTTCTCTGCACAACTTGATCAAATTCTTCTGCAATGAGCGAATAGCCTTGGGAAACTTAGAGCGACAAGTGCTATAAAATTGCCGATTAAGCGACAACATAATAATATTCTTTAATCGATCTTTGCGTGTTGCTTGGGGTATCTTTATTCCGAAAAACAGTGTGTCAGTAAAATAGACATCTTTAAATCCATCTTTGATCAGAACTTCATTTAGTAGCCGATCAACGCCAGGCCAAGAAGAATCATGAAAAGCTATAAATCCCCCATTAGTCACCAACGGACGAAAAAGCTCATAATCCAGCCGGACAGCCTCATATTCATGTGCCCCATCAATAAAAAGCAATTCTATCTTATCATTGATGTGACTTATCGCTTCAACGGAAGTTTTGATTAATGGCTTTATAACATGTTGCAATCCGGCTGCCGTTATATTCGATTGGAACTGATCAAATGTCCAAACACTATTTTCTCCCTGATGCTCAGGAGAACCAGTGTGAGGATCAATTGCATAAAGAATGGATTTAGAAGAGCCATCTTGTAAACCAGAAGCAAGCCATATAGTGGATCTTCCTTTCCAGGATCCGATCTCTACGATTACCCCTAAACCATGGCATGCCCGCGCCATAGAATACAATAATTGTCCTTCTCGCGTGGTCAAGAAACCTTCAATGTGCTCAGCGAGATATATATTCCTATATATTTTCATTTACACTCTATCTCAGGCAAATTTTACATTCAATCTTCTATCCGATGCTTTACTCGATATCCTGTTTTATACCTCAGACGCATCCAAAGAATAGGATTCCAGAAATACCAACTGCGTATTTGACTCCAATCCTTCCGACTAACTTCATGTTTTGCGATCAAATCCCTCATAACACTAGGATGCGTTCCAAAATAAATAGGAAAACGCTTCAAATTCCCAAACTCATACCTGCCGGTCTTTTCCTCCCGTGAACGGTCATCGCCCCATATTTTACCAGAATTTATCCGACGTTTTGCCATTTCCTCAGGAGTAAAGACCCAGCCATAATGATAAATAAAGCAACCTGTGCTTTTTATGCGCAACGATTGTCCATTCTTGCGTCGAAAAGAAAAAGCATCATCGTAAGATTCAATGCCCCCATCATTGCGAATAATCCGATCCTGTTTTTGATACCAGCCCCTGTCAATACGATAACGAAAATGACTTCCAAAGAAATGAAACCATCTAAAACGCAGCGCATCAACCGCGCAGTTTCTTAAATTGTCTTCCATACATCTTTTTATCTTTAGTAAATCCGATTCGTGTACAACCTCATCTGTTTGTAGATAAAAAATCCAGTCTCCCGTACAATGGCCGATCGCAACATTTGTCTGCTGGGATAAAACTTTCTCTTTATTAGTAAAATCCCATACAGTTTCGATTATTTTCAGTTTGGGCGACCCAATGCTTTGGATTAAGGCAAGCGTCCCATCATCACTGTCCCCTACATTGACAATAAACTCATCACAGATCGGCAAAATCGAGCATATGGATTCAACAATAGGGTATTGTAGTCTAATTCCATTCCGGACAATGGTACAGCCACTGATTTTCATTACTTAAGCTTCCCGCTGTTACTGGCTTTCTCCCAGACCATAAGCCAATACATTTGGGATGTCATGATGTTTAAAACACACCATATCAACCCTTGCATCCCATCCCTATAACCTTTCTTTCTCACATAACTCTTCCAGAATAATTTCAATACCTTAACTGTTAGTCGAGAACGGATCTCTCTTGCTTCTAAAGACGCAACTTTACTAACAAATTGTCCTGCTGATATTCTGGCGTAAAAGAGATTCTTTCCTAGAAAATATTCCATGGAATCAACAGGATAATGTTCAATACACCCATCGATTTTAGCCACACAACCTTGAACGCGCAATTGCTCGTGAACTTCCCCTTCCCATGCTGCTGACCTACGGTCATACAATCTGACATATTCTCCAGCGCCACAATGCAACAAGGGCTTATTCGCCAAAACATTGACCCTTGTTAAAGAAAAGGCCTTTTCTTTTACATCCTTATTAAGAACATTCTCAATGATTCGTGCTGTTTGTCTAGGAACAACTTCATCAGCATCCAATTGTAATATCCAGTCATTGCGACTAGCTAATGCGCCCCTGTTTCTTTGTTTTGACCAATCTTTCTCTAGTGACTGCTTTATTACAACAGCCCCATATTCTTCACACGCAATGACAGCAGTTCGATCATCTGAATTATCGTCTAAAATAATAATTTCATCTACCCATCCTTTAAGCGAATCCAAACATCGCCTGATGCGCAATTCCTCGTTCTTTACGGGAATGACAATGGAAATCTTAACTGCCATGCATTTTACCTAACCTTAAAATTAGCAACTTCTTTAACTTCATCTAAAGTCATAAATGCCCTTCCTGTGCCACAGGCATTATTGGGAGAGTAAATCCGAGAATTTTTCAAATCTTGATAAGAGATATGCCTCGATTTTATTCCTTTAGCGGTGAGGATAAGGCCATGTTTTTGAACTTCAATACGACTTATACCAAAACATTCCAGAAAACTCTTTAAACTTTTATCCGAATACCCCCATTTATGACTTCCGAAATGACCAATGTAATATTTTGACTCCCACATAGTCTCACCAAAGATAGTGTCAACAAGATCATCAAATCCCCACTTGAAATAACGAAACAAAATCTTCTGAAAATTTGGAACCCCAATCGAAATACAACCGCCCGTCTTCAGAACTCTTACCCAATCGTACAAGATAAAATAGCGTGCATATTTATCAAAATGCTCTAAAACCGCATCAACCATTATTTCATCCACGGATTGGTCTTCAAAAGGTAATGGCTCAGTTAAATCATGCAGGACATCTGGATCACATTCTTTAGCAGAATCAATATTGATCCAGCCCTCACGCTTTTTTGTCCCACACCCTAAGTTAAGCCTCATAGACATATGTTGATATTCCCAGAATAAAATATTTATCAGATAGATCAAAATCATAATACACACTGATAGTTATTATTTCAACATAAAATAACAACCATTGGTATCTGGAAGGCGCCATTAAATGCAATTAATATATCCGTCATGGAGGTTTTTAATGGAAAATCCTTACCAACAGGTTGGCAAAAGAGTTCGCTCTTATAGAGAGCAGTGTGGATTAACTCAAGCCCAATTAGCAGAAAAAACAGAGCTTAGCGATAACTATATTGGGTTGATTGAAAGGGGCTTAAAACAGCCGTCTTTGCATACGCTTAACCGCATAGCAAAAGTTTTAGAGATTGAATTATGTGAGCTCGTTAAAAAAGCACCTGAAGGAACCGAGGAAGCAGAATCTTTACAACAACTCAGAAAACTATTGAATAAGAAAAGCTTTAATAGCGCAAAATTATTACTAGCTTTATATAAAACCATTCAAGAAAATACCGCTATAAACTAATACGATCTTCCACCACTCTTTTTATCTCAACTGTCACCTTCTATTCCCATCAATTTGTAATATGCGTGGAGAAAGATTTATTGACCGAAGATCCTTCCAAATTCACGAATTTGACGTAATCTTTGAAGAATTTTTTGATTATTTCTTGTTCCGTTTTTGAAACCATTTCTTTAGGGAGCTTTGACTTTCTTGAGATGCCCGTCCGGCTAAAAGACCTTCTACTTGAATGTCTTCATTAAGCTTCGGCCAATGCACACCTTCGCCTCCGCCAATAAATTCATACTGTTCACGCTCTTTCTTATTCCCTGACAAAAGCCTGGGGTACCATGCTAATGGGATATTGATATTCCTTCCGTCATCTAAATAAACCGTAAAAGAATCATCAGAAAACGTCAGCTTGGTCGCGACACTTGTGTGTTCAAGAGTTAAAGTATTCATGCCATTTCCTTTCAAAAAGCCCAGAGTTCTTCTCTACAAGTTTCATGATCTCAGTTATCTGCCGATGATTAAACCCTTTCGATGATTGCAAACGAGTAGGATTTATCCAAAATTTTGCCGAACAAACGCCAGACTGAACATGCACATGAATTGGTTCTTGCGCATCACTTGAGTAAAAGAAGAACCTATAGGATCCAACAACTAAAATTGTAGGCACCACTCCTCCTTCGTTTTATAAATTTATCATGTAATGATGTCATCGTCAAGGCGACTAAGATGAGACTAAAGATTCACCGATTACTGCCCGTGCGCTGTTTCTAAATTCGCGAATTTGACGTACTCTTTAAAGAATTTCATTTTGACGGAACCGACAGGGCCGTTACGTTGTTTGCCGATGATGGCCTCCGCGATGCCGCGGTTTTCTTCGGTGGGGGTATAATATTCTTCACGCATGAGCATGACCACCACATCCGCGTCCTGTTCGATGGCGCCGGATTCACGTAGATCGGATAATTGCGGGCGATGGTCCTGGCGGCTTTCAACGGCGCGAGATAACTGGCTGATCGCGATCAATGGGACTCTTAATTCACGCGCTAAAGCCTTTAAGGATCTAGAGATTTCGGAAATTTCTTGTTGGCGGCTCTCCGCCCTGGCCGATGATACCATCAGCTGTAAATAATCCACAATGATGAGACCGATATTATGCGCGGCCTTTAACCGGCGGGCTTTGGCACGTAATTCAAGCACGGAAATGGCCGGCGTATCATCAATGAAAATAGGGACACTGGAAAGCTTGCCCGCAGCTTTGGTCAGATGCGGCCAATCCGAAGGGGATAACATACCGGTGCGCACCTTGTTCGCATCGACCATTGCCTGGGAACATAACATGCGCTGCACTAATTGCTCTTTAGACATTTCCAGAGAAAAAATGGCCACCGGCACCTTATGATCGATAGCGGCATTCTCACCGATACTGACCGCGAACGCGCTTTTCCCCATGGACGGGCGACCGGCAATGATGATCAGATCGGACTTCTGCAGACCTGAGGTCATTTTATCGAAATCGATGAAACCGGTAGGCACCCCGGTTATGGCCTGCTTGCGCTGATACAAACTGTCGATGGTCTCGATCGCGGCCTTCACCAAATCTTTGACCGGCACCGCCTGCTGCTTTTGTTTGGAGGTGGCGATCTCAAAGATCAATTGTTCCGCGGCATCGACCAATTCATCAACATTGACATCCGTCCCGTAACTCTTGGCAATGATCTCCGTCGAATTCTTAATAAGCTGACGCTGTATGCCTTTTTCCTTAATGATATCGATGTAGTATTTGACGTTCGCCGCGGTGGGGACAAAATCGGCAATCTCCATCACATAGTTCTTGCCGCCCACGGCATCAAAGATGGCTTTATTCTTTAAATGATCGGTCAAGGTGATCAGATCGACCTGACGACGCTCTGTATAAAGCTCGCGCATCGCCTCGAAGATCTTTTGATGGCGGGTCTCATAAAAATAAAAGCTATCGAGATGCTCTAGAGCAGTCCCGATAGCTTCATCGCTTAACATCATCGCTCCCAAAACGGCTTTCTCAGCCTCGATGTTCTGGGGCGGGATCCTTATTTCTTCGTTACCCATAAACGGACTTTGGCGATCACTTCCGGATGTAATTTGACACCCACTTCAAAGATGCCCAGATCCTCGATCGCTTTTTCAATACTTAAGGATTTCTTATCGATCTTTTGGCCTTCGGCTTCAAAGGCCTTAATGATCTCGGTCTCGGAAATAGCCCCGTATAATTTTTCCTGATCGTTGACTTCCACTGCGATCGTCAATGACACCTTGCTGATCACTTCCGCCTTTGCTTGGGCGGCTTTACGCTGTTCTTCGTATTGCGCTAAACGCTTGACCTTTTCTTTCTCAATGCGTTTCATATTCCCTGCCGTGGCCTCCACGGCTATTTCCCGCGGTAGCAAGTAATTACGGCCATAGCCGTCTTTTACCTTGACCACGTCGCCGACTTTTCCTAAATGTTCCACATTATTCATTAGAATTACTTGCATAAAAACCCCTCTTTATTGTTCGGGACGGTTTATCCACCAAAGGCGGATCCGCCTTAGGCGGAGAACCTTCCCTTACGCCTATTTATGTGTTGATGAACCTGACGGCAATAACCCTAAGAAACGGGCACGCTTGACTGCAACGCTCAACAAACGCTGCTGTTTGGCGGAACTGCTCGTCAAACGGCGGGACAATAACTTGCCGCGTTCCGTTAAGCATTTTTGTAACAACGGTAAATTTTTATAGCTGATCTCGGTACCCTTAGGAATGCTCACTCTGGGCGTGCGATGCGCGCTACTGCTACCGCGACGGTTGCCGCCTTCACTGTCTCTTTTGCCACCGGACTTACTACGGTCATCTTTATTGAATCTTGATCTGCTGCGTTCTTCCATGATTTATTCCTCCCAAGCGATATCTTCAGGTGAAATGACTTCATCCTGAGGTTCAACATCTTTATTGTTATCGGTGTTACCGGTATTAGCACCTTCTGTTTTTGCAGTGCCGTTCAAGAATTGAATGCGCTCAGCGCGCACATCAATGGTGCTGCGTTTCTGTCCGTCGCTAGTTTCCCAGGAACGGCTTTGTAAAATACCCTCCACGAATACGGCACGGCCTTTTTGCAAGTGCTGATTACAAATTTCCGCTTGCTTATCCCACGCCGTCACGGTCACAAAGCAAGTATCTTCTTTGAGCTCTCCGCTACGGTCCTTGAACTTGCGGTTGACCGCGATGCGCAGGTTGGTCACCGCTGTTCCGTTAGGAGTATAACGCAATTCCGGATCTTTGGTCAAATTACCGATCAATAACACTTTATTTAAACTTGCCATCTTCTTTGCCCTCCACACATTGCGTAATTTATGCGCTGGTATTCTCTACCTTGATGGTCAAAGAACGCAAAATCTGTTCATTGATGCGAAGCAGCCCGTGCAACTTCGACAATGCCGCAGCAGGCGCTTCTAAATTCAACATGTAATACGTACCTTCCCAGACCTTATTGATGGCAAAACTCATTTTGTGACGCTCTATCCAAACCTGGGTGTTTAAGACCTTGATGTTCGATTTGGCGATCGCTTCATTGACCTGCTTGGCAATATCATCTTTGACGGTCTGTGTCGCATGCGCGTCGACGATATAGACTAGTTCATACTTATTCATGCATTTTCCTTTGTTTTTTTGTTACCGTTATACTCATTCATGGCCGCTTCCACCCCTTGCGTCACCCAGCAATGAACCGCCAAAGAGGCTTGATTGATAAAGTCCGGCAAACTTTTTTGTTCGCCCGACGTAAATTTTGCTAACACATGATCCGCGGCATCAACACCCAACGGAGGCTTACTGACGCCTAATCTTAATCGCGCAAAATCCTGCGTCCCTAAATGCGCGATGATGGATTTGATCCCGTTATGCCCTCCAGCGGAACCGATCGGACGGATCCGTAATGCTTCAAAACCGAGTGTCATATCATCATAAACAATGAGCACATCGTTTATGGCCACACCTAATTTTGCTGCTGCTTTTCTAACCGCAAACCCTGAATTATTCATCATGGTCTGCGGCATTAACAAAGAACATTGCTGCCCATCTATGTCAACCTGCGCCATCAACCCATCGCAGGCTTTATGAAAACGTCCCTTTTTCTCTTCTGCTAATCGTTCGACGACCAGAAACCCGATATTGTGACGGGTATACGTATATGCTTTCCCCGGGTTCCCAAGTCCAACGATCAATTTCATAATTAGAACTATTTCTTATCGTCTTTTTTACCAGCGTCCTTCTTTGCATCACCAGCCGCAGGTTCTTCCTTCTTCTTTTCCTTGGTTACTTCCGGTTCTGTCGCTGCAGCTTCGCCTTCAGCGGCGCCGGCAACTTCTTCACGCATAGAACCAACAACGGAAACAACGACTGAATCAGGATCGTGCTTGGTACGCACACCTTTAGAAAGAACCAAGTCCTTCACATGGATCGCATCATGAATACCTAAATTAGAAATATCAACTTCGATGTGATGAGGAATATTCGTCGGTAAACAGATAATATCCAATTCCCACATGGAGTGGTCAAGAGTACCGCCGTCACGTTTGATACCGATCGCTTCACCCTTGGTAACGATCTTCACATTGATCTCGATCTCTTTGTCCAACGAAATGCGGTTGAAATCCAAATGAACGACCTGATCGCTCACCGGATGCCATTGCACATCTTTGATAATAGCAGGAAAATCCGCAACCTTCTTATCACCATCCACAACATTCAAGTGATAGATCAAACTCTCACCCGCGTGTTGACGATGAATACGGTCATACGTCTTACGGTCAGCCTGGATCATTGTCGGCTTTTCATCACCACCATAAATAATGGCAGGGATCACATTCGTGCGGCGTAATTTGCGCACAAAAGCTGATCCGGATTGTTTTCTTAATTGAACGTCTAAGTTGATCTGTTCCATTTGATTACCACCCTTTTCTCTTTCGTTAAGCCCCCGGTATTCATCACCAGGGTCAATTGCGTATTTCTTCAAATAAACTGCTGATCGATTCTTCGTTGTGTGTACGTGCGATAGCTTCCGCCAGCAACGGAGCGATCGATAATTGTTTTATCTTCGGACAATCCTGCGGATTGACCAAAGGTATACTATTTGTGATGACCACTTCCAGCAAATTATTGCAATTGGCGATGCGTTCTTTCGCCGGTCCTGATAATACCCCATGCGATGCCGCCGCGTAAATACCTTTGGCGCCAAAACCCTTCAAAGCATTCGCCGCCTCGACCAAAGAACTCGCCGTGGCGATGATATCGTCGATCATGATAACATTCTTATCCTTCACATCCCCTAAAATGTGCATGACTTCCGTTTTTTCCGGGGACATGCGGCGTTTATCGACGATCGCCAGGGCCGCGCCTAAACGTTTCGCGTACGCGCGGGCCATCTTGATACCGCCGACATCGGGCGACACCACGACCACGTCTTTTAATTGCTTCTCTTTAAAATATTCAGAAAGAACATTGATGGCATATAAATGGTCCACCGGTATATCAAAAAACCCCTGCACCTGATTCGCATGCAGGTCCATGGTCAAGACACGATTCGCTCCCGCCGCCACAATAATATTCGCGACCAATTTCGCCGTGATCGGCACGCGCGGCTGATCTTTACGGTCCTGACGGGCATACCCATAATACGGCAATACAGCCGTGATACGGTCCCCTGAAGCACGGCGCACCGCGTCGATCATGATCAACAGCTCCATCAGATTATCATTGACCGGCGGACATGTCGGCTGGACGATGAACACGTCTTTACCGCGGATATTCTCCTTCACATGCACCCGGATCTCGCCTTCGCTGAACTGACCGACAAAAACTTCCGTCTGCTTGACCTTCAAACAATCACAAATTTCTTTTGTTAACGCCGTGTTGGCATTACCGCCTAAGATCGCAATTTTCTTGTTCATCCAATTTTCCTTATCATACGTGCCGGCACTCCCACCACAACGCTTCCTGGCTTTACCGTTGTCCCCTTGGGAACAACACTACCAGCCCCTACCATCGCTTTACGTCCGACCGTGACTGGTGCTACTAAGATCGCATCGGACCCGATGAAGGCGCCATCCGCAATATTTGTCCGGTGCTTTTCTTTACCGTCATAATTCGCGGTAATGGTCCCGGCACCGATATTCACATCATTCCCAACCGCCGCATCACCTAGGAACGAAAAATGTTTCATCATTACGCGCTTCCCGATCGAAGTCCTGGAAACTTCCGCAAAATTACCGATCTCGCTATGGTCCGCGATCCTTGTCCCCGGTCGAATACGCGCAAAAGGACCGATCTTACAATTTTTACCGATAACCACATCACCGGCGATCATGGTACAAGGATAAATGATCGTATCCTGCCCGATCTTAGCCCCGCTATCAACAAAAGTCGTCGCGGGATCAACGATACCCACACCCGCCGTCATCAACTTATCTAAGATCCTGCCCCGCATGATGCCTTCCGCCTGCGCCACATCCTGCCGGGTGTTAATACCAAATGCCACATTAGGGTCGTCACTAATGACCGATGAAATTTTTTTGCCCGCAGCTATTAGGATCGCGATCACATCCGTCAAATAATATTCTTTCTTCGTAGGCGATAATTTCACGCCGCGCAACGCTTCAAATAGATCTTTCGCTTTAAAACAATACATCCCCACATTGATCTCATTGATCCCAATTTCGCTTGCCGCCAGATCTCTTTGTTCCCGGATCGCGCTTACCTGACCCCGTTCATCGCGGATCATGCGCCCATAACCATGCGGATTACCCACTCGAGCGCTTAGGATGGTCGCGCTGGCATTACTTTTGCGGTGCGTTGCCAACAATCGTGCGACCACTGCCTTTTCTAATAACGGAGTATCACCACAAAGCACGACGACATTGCCATTAAAATTTTTTAAATGCTTCTCGACCCGCCGCACCGCATCTCCGGTACCCAGCAATTGATCCTGCACAACATATTCAACCCCGTTGCCAATGACCTGCTGCACTTCCCGGGCACCGAAACCGACCACAACATACGTTTTCAAAGAACGAACAAGCTCAATAATATAACTTAAGACCGGTTTACCGCACACGTGGTGCAGGACTTTAGGGATATCGGACTTAAGCCGTGTCCCTTTTCCTGCCGCTAAAATGATCGCCCGCGTTTCTGACATCAGCTATCCTGTCTTGCTTCAATATCTATTGTTCAATTGCTCTATTGCTCTACCAAATTTTCTACAGAAAATTTGGTTGCCCAGCAAGGATTCGAACCTTGACAACGAGATCCAAATTCTCGTGTGCTACCTTTACACCACCGGGCAGTATTTAAATCTCACAAACAAATTATTTAAATACGATATGTAGGGGACGACCTTGTGTCGTCCCGCCATGATACTACAGTAATGTTCCAACAACAAAAACCTGAACGTAACGCTTATCAAATTTTGCTTTGATCGCCAGTGCATGCGCTTTGGAACTTGCCAACGCATATACCGACGGACCGCTTCCGGAAAAACATACACCAAGAGGATTCCCCCCTTTTAATTTTTCCTTTAGCAAAATAAAATCTGGCCGCAAAGACAAAATGGCCGGCTCCAGATCATTGGCCAAAGACTGCCCGATCTGGACAAGCTTACACTCCCTCAAAAAGGGAAGCAAAATACTAACATTATCCCTATTATATGTCAACCGCTTTTTACCCCCTGTCGGTTTAGCATTTAAGGCCTTAAAAACATCCTTAGTCAACACCTTAACCTTCGGGGTCACAAGCACATGCCATAGTTTGGTGCGGATCCCTAAAACCTTGATCTGCTCACCCCGGCCGGTGCCTAAAGCATAGGGGGTATCGTGAATAAAGAACGCCACATCCGAACCAATCGCGGAAGCGTGCAAAACGAGTTGCTCTTGCGATAACTTCAACTGCCACAAGCAGTTTAGCCCCATCAAAACGGAAGCCGCATTGCTTGACCCTCCGGCCAGACCTGCCGCAACCGGGATGCGTTTTTGGATCTCAATGGTGACCCCTTGAGTGATCCCAAACTCCTGCCGGAGTCTTTGTGCGACTTTAACCACCAAATTAGTAGGCCCCTTAGGCACATGCGGGTGCGCACAGATTACCTTGACCTTCCCGTCCGCCCGGTTTTTTAACGTGATAGAATCATGCAGATCGATACGCTCAAAGATGGTCCGCAATTCATGGAAACCATCCTGACGCTTACCTAATATATCTAAAACCAAATTCAATTTAGCGGGAGATTTTATTGTAATATGCTTCATAAAAGAACCTAACCTTAAATATTTGTTGATTTGTCCCGCATTTTGCAATAGAAACTGTCCTAGCGTCGATGACGTTAGCACAATTTGTTGCAAGCAACGGTTTGTTCGCTTGTCTGGATAACCGCTCATATCGCAACAAGTTGCGACAATCGCCCCTGAAGGCGCATTTTGCCTTTGCTAAATGCGGGTTTATCAGACACCGCCTGACCGATTGATCAAACGCTCAACATCCTCAAGTCCGAGCGCCTGCCACTCGACTTTGTACTTTGGATAACTGGCGATCAACGCCTTGGACTTGAGCTTTAACCCGGCTAGGTCGATCCTATCCTTGTTCATCTTGACCTCGGCAATGACCATGATCTTCTTAATATCGTTCATTGCCACCAGGTCGATCTCGTTGTGGCCATCCTTCTCCCAATACGAGCCGATACGGTTATACTCTCCGGTCTCGGCAAACAGAGACTGGAAGAACCGCTCCAGAATGCGGCCAGCATACGTTGAATAGTCACGCCTGATTATATCCCTGATGTACTCATAGTTCCCGGTTTCGACTGCAGCCCGGTTGCGATAAATAAACCGGAACCAGAAGGCCAGGAAATTATCCGCGATCCGGTACTTTTGCGCTTTTGAGTTTGGCTTCGCGTTCACCGGCTTATATCTCTCGATGACAGCGTAATCCCTCTCCAGCCGGTCGAGGTATCCGCCGACATCCGACTCCAGAATAGACTGGATCTCCGAACGGCCCGTCTTCCCAACCGAGATCAGCTCAAGTATGGAGAAATACGTCCCATACTCTTTCCCGAACTCCTCGATCAGAAGGTTCCTGCCTTCGTTTAAGAATGGCGAGTTGGCCTCAACCGCAAAGTTCAGGATCTTCTCAAACGTAAACGCCTGGTTCTCAACTAGCTGATCAATATACTTCGGGCTTCCACCGGTAAAGAGATAGTAATTAAAGAGTTCCGTCGCATTCTTTACCTTATAGTCCTCTAGGATGCCGGCCATGGTTCCAATCAAAAACGGCTTGATCATAAACATCCGATCCGCACGATTAAACAAGGGCTCCTTGGAACCCTCGAAGATCTTGTGCATCAGCGAATACACCGACCCAACGCAAATGACGTTCAGCTTGCTTTTGGCCTTTTTCAAGTCCCAAAGTTTTTGTATCTCGGAATAAACAGAGGGGTTGATGTTGTAAAACTCCTGGAACTCGTCAATGATAACCGTAAGTGGTTCATCCACGGCGATCCGCAGTAAAAGTTGAAAGACATTCGCAAAGGAACGAATATTCCCAATAACGGGTGCATCAGGGTACATCCGTTTTATCTCTGCAACGTATTCTTCGCAAAGCAGGGCCTCGGACTTCTTAGCTACAAAAAGATAAAGATGCTTTTTGTCCCTGGCGAACTCCAGGGAAAGCAGCGTCTTTCCCACGCGCCTGCGACCAGTCAGGACCGCCATACGCGATCCACCCTTAGCCTGTCCCATCAAGGTGTTAAGTTCGGCCAATTCCTGTTGTCGATCATAAAATTTCATAATTGCAACCCCCGTTACTGTAACCAAGGTTACTATATAACAAGATCATTGTCAATAAAAATGTGTTCTGAAACAATTATTTCCAAACGGGGAAGAAATTTACTGTATTTTACTAAAGATCGGCAATGAAGAGGCAGGTTTGATTGCAATGATACGCGGAACAAATCCTTCAATACGAGACAACAGCGCCATATCTTGCTGAGAAAGCGGCAAAGGCACCCCTTTACCATCACGCTTAATCTGCAAATCCAAATTAGCGGAGTTCATGTCAATACCGCCGGGATCTTTCATCGCCGCATCTAATACATTTCCAGCCACATCAACATCAGTACCACCACCAAATGATTTGTCAGCTTGCTCAATTTTTTCTTGAATCGTATCAGCTAGATTTCCTATCGGATAATCGTCACCCAGACTCACTCCTTGAGAATTAGTGTAGAAAAATCCCGCCTGCATGTACCTCATCTTGTACTCTTGGATTAGAGGATAAGGCTGACCTTTTAAAATCTTGAGCGGTGTATCATCAACTAAGAACTTGTATCCCAGCAACAAAAAATCCTTAAATCCCCAATCATTGTTAGTCGCAAAATATGTTCTATGAATTCTTTCCATAAAATCACTTACTGGAATCTTCATAAATCTTGCATAAACGCCTTTCATTGCTTGCTCATTTTCTATTAAAGGGCTGAAACTTTCTCTGGAAATAACTAAATCAAAAAAATTAGCAATTGCAGAATTCTTTTCAATAAAGTTAACACGAACATGCTCTCTTGGTGCTGACGTCCATAAAACTATACGAAAACCCCTTTGTTTAAGCTTACGGATTTGTTCTTCGATTCCGGGTCTTATCAGATATTCACTCCCGTTCCAAAAAGCAATCGTTCCATCTAGGTCAAATGCAATCGTTGGATGCTTCGAAGCAATAGCCCTTTCACGTAAAAGAAAATAAATTGAATATATTGTGCCAATCAATAGTCCTTGCGAGCTGATTTCAAAGTCCTTGCCCTTATAACTCAAATTCTCCCCCATCGCCGCGTCTATTTGATTTTTCGCCATTTCAATAACCCTGCGGTCAAGATCTTCCCCTTTTATTCTGGATAATTCATACAACCCTACCGACCCCATTCTTCCTAACATTTTTATTGCCATTTCGACATCATCCAAAGTATAAGTTGAACCCCATGTCCCATAATCCCATACTATCCTGGATACAATTTCTCCCGCTCGCTTTCGAACACCTTCACTTGGATGATTTTTACCTATAGCAACTAATTCATCCCTGCCTTGTTCACCTATTTCACTAAAAAATTTGATGGCTTTGTTAACAGACTCAAAAGAGGAGCGTTCGGAGTCTCCTCCCAAGCGCATAAATGTTGAGTTATCTGCATTCCAGACAATGACATGATATTCGCTCAATAGGAGTTCTTGGCTTACTCCTAATTCCTTCAATCCTAATAATGCCCTCTGATGAACAGGATCATAATCGCCAAGTCTTCCCAACAATGCTTGGATCACCTCTTCTTGAGAAGCCCTTCTAGTTTTCAAACGCACTAATATTTCCGCAGATTTTTCCCGAACTGCCATCTGTCGGTGGTTCAATAAGCCAATCAATATTGCGTCGCTTTGTGTGGGAAGATATTCATCTAGCCACGCACGAAATTGTTCCTTGCTCACTATTTTCTGGTCATAAGCACGCCCCATTCCCTTTAACGTATGAAACATACTCCACAAATAATACCCAAACCATGTTGCAGCCGTCAGCCCTATTGCAGAACCCGTTGCTAACCAAGGATATGTTGATACAAATTCTTGAAATTGTGCTGCCTGAGCTGAAACAGTTGTAAATGTCAACGGTACACCGGTCGTCAATATCCGAACTACCCATTGGCTGTAAGATTGTATTTCTTGAATATTCATCGCCGCATCTGCTTTTTTACTATCTAAACTAACTTGCGCGGCATCAAGGGTGTTTACTTCCGCCGTCATTGCCGGGCTTGTGCCTTGGCGTACTTCTAGAACATTTTTTGGAATGCCATTCACCCCACCCGCAAAATATTTTCTGGGAATGGGTTGATGTGTGTATTTGTCTGTGTCCTCTTTAATATAGTTGTATACGCCTTTCTTAAAGGCTTGGAGGTATTGCTGGTACACAAGCTCGATGTCGTTTGGTTGTTTCCCAGGTTGGCTTCGGTTGAGAATGCTTTTTGTATATCCCGTTCCTTTAGTTTTATTTTTATCTGCGTAAATTTTGGCTAACAAAGATTCTTTCAATGCTTTTTTATACCAAGTGGCTAGGATCATGCCGCTAAAAACTTGGCGTAATTGGGCGAAATTTTTGCCTTGGTTGACTTCTTTTTCTAATTCGGGGAGGATGAGTTCACGGATTATTTGTGCTTGATCGGTATTTTGTAGGGGCCGATCTTGTATCGGCCCGGCATGGCGGGAGGACACAAGGTCCTCCCCTACGGATTTATTTTTGTTGATGGCAAGATAATCTTCTTCCAACATCACTTTCAAATGACTGCGCCCTACATACGCAATATTGCCGCTTTCATAAACAATGGCTTGATCTGGCACGATCCAGACTTTGTTGAATGTGTTGACGGGGATATTGGTGTTGCCAAATTCTTCTTGGGCTTTGGCATAGACTTTATCCCAGAAATTTTTGCCTAAACCAGATTCGGGATACATTAAAGATGAGGTGATCTGCTTTAACAAATAATCTTGACCCAAAAGGTCGCGGCCCATTTCGGTCTTGCCGAAGTCATCTTTAATAATGCGGTCTTTTTCATACGGGCTTAAGTTCACCCATTGGTCTTGATCCGGGACGGTGAGTGCCGCCAGGAAGTATTTGACTAGTTTAGTATATTCCTGATTCTTTTCTTGAGTGTTTAAATTTCCATCGCCTTTGTTGATCAAAAAGTCGAATTGCAGGGCATTGTCGGGATGAATAACAATCCCTTTAAGATAAGCCGGGGTAAAGATAGGACTTAAAGAAACCATGGTGCCCGGCTTGGGCATGATGGGCACAACAACTTCCCCTGCCCTAAGCAAAGGAATATTGATGTTACTGATCAAGAAGCTGACCAAAACTAGGCTAAATATCGTTTTCCGCATGACGCAATAGTATATACATACAGGAGAGCCAAAATCAAGTTGGGGAGGCTAAAAAACCGGAGGTGAACTTACTGCTCTTTTAAGGCTTGGATCTTTTCTAAACTACTGATCTTTTCCTGAACACTGCTTTGCTTAGGATCAAGCTCAATGGATTTACGCCAATATTTACGCGCCAGAGCGAATTCGCCGATGGACTTATAAACATCACCCATATGGTCATACAATACCGGGTCTTTGATATACATTTCTGCTTTTTGTAACGCTAATAAACTGTCCGTCTGCAACCCTTTTTGATGCAGCACCCAACCCAAGGTGTCATAATAAGCGCCGTTGGTTGCATCGATCTCAACGGCTTTCTTGGCCAGTACCAACGCTTCATCTAGATTTTCGCCTAATTGGGAATAAATATACGCCAGAGAATTAAGCGCCCCGTCATTGCCCGGTTCTAATTTCAGAACTTTCTTAAATTGTTCCTTGGCATTTTGCTGATCATTGATCTCTAAGAACGAAGAGCCCATTAAATAATAGGCAGAAGTATTATTCGGCTCAATGATCACAATTTGCTGGAACTCTTCGATGGCTTTGGAATACTTTTTCTGGGAAAAATACAGCTGGGCCAAATTAGTATGGATATCAAGATTCTCAGGAGTACTATCAAGCTTAGAGGAAATGATTAGCTCGTATTCTTTGGCCGCCAGATCATATTTTTTTTGGGAAGAATATACCAACGCCATCAGATAATGCGCTTGGGCATTGTTTGGTTCGATGGCCGCTACATCTTTTAACTGTTCCTGGGCTTTCGTCAAAAGCCCGGCCCGGGCATAATAAGAGGCAAGATGCAAATGAGGTAAAGGTTGCGCCCTGTCTAAGGCAGAAGACCGTTCGTACTCCGTGATCGCATCGGTGCTGTTGCCGTTAAAATCGTGTATCTCAGCCATGATAAAATGCGCCAATGCCTTAGACCGCGTCTGTACATACTCATCCCCGGCATAGACGCTTAAGGCACAGACATACGCAAAAGCTATGACTGAAACTACTAATTTCAACATCTTTTTCCCTTAAATTAACGGGTTGCGCGTTTCTTGAGATGACGTAACGCTTTACGTAATTTCTTACGTTTGTGCGTACGGATCTTAATGCGCTTTCTTTTCTTACCGCAAGGCATAGAACCCTTTCTGTTGTTAGTAGATCAATTTGTTTAAACTATATTCAATGATGCCTTCAGCCCCGGCGTCTTTAAGCGCGGGAATGATCTGACGCACCGTACCTTCATCAATAACTATTTCCAGCGCAACCCAGCCGTCCTTGGTCAAGGGCGACACCGTCGGATTTCTTAGCGAGGTTAAAATATTCAGCACATCATCCAAATGCTTACGGTTGACGTTCATCTTCAAGCCAACCATATTATTGGCCGCCAATGCCCCATGCAAAAGCATGATGATCTGCTCCATCTTTTTGCGTTTCCAGGGGTCTTTGGATGCTTTCTTGTTGGCAATGAACTGTGTTGTTGACTCACATAACGTATCAACAATGCGCAGTTTATTGGCCCGCAGCGACGATCCCGTCTCGGTTAATTCTACAATGGCATCGACTAAACCCGTGGCAACTTTAGCTTCGGTCGCCCCCCATGAGAATTCAACATCAGCCTTAACCTTATTCTTCGCTAAATATTGTTTAGCCACATTCACGACTTCGGTCGCGATCTTTTTGCCTTCGAGATCTTTAACAGATTTAATATTAGAGGATTCCGGAACAGCCAGAACCCAGCGCACCTTATTGGTGGTCGCTTTCGAGTACAGCAATTCGCTTAAACGCACCACATCGGAATGATTCTCCATAATCCAGTCATTACCGGTGATCCCGCAATCAAGCGTTTCATCCTCAACGTAGCGCGACATTTCCTGGGCACGCAATAACACCGGATCGATCTCGGCATCATCAATTTGCGGAAAATACGAACGCGAGGAAACAACCACTTTAAATCCTGCTTTCTCGAACAAAGCGACCGTGGCGTCCTGCAAACTGCCTTTGGGAATACCTAATTTTAGTTTTGTTCCTGTTTTAGACATATCTTATCTTTCATTTTCCTTCGTTTAGTAGGGCGCATTATATATATCAGCACACAGAATGTAAAGCCCTATTCTTGCGTTCCATGATTTTAGCTTACCGGCACAACTTCCATATCATGCTTACGGCAGAACTGAATGATGGCTTTATCTGCGGTCATTATCGCCGCGTGCGTTAATTTTGCTGTAGCTATTATCATCCGGTCCGCAGGATCGCCGTGAACATCTAAAAGATTGCTTTCTAATAAGATCTCATTGCTCAAAGGCTCAACAGTCAACCCGTTTTCTTTAAGCGACTCTTTTACCCATAAAAAAACATCTTTAGAGAGCGTGATCTTTTTCTTCGCAACCAGCATCCCGATCTCCCACACAGAGATCGCGGAAACCCTTAATCCGTTGTGTTGCGCGTACTCTTCAATGTGGCCGACTATTCGGGCCCCCTTAAGCTGATCGCTATCATTGATCAGCCAAAGCCAAACATGCGTATCTAAAAGCAATGTTTTCGCTTGTGATCCATTACTTTTCGGCATCCCACTTATCCCCGGACGGCCCTATGATATCCTCATGGATGGTCACAGACCCCTTCATTAAACCAAATAACGATTTTTTAGGCGTTGATTTTATCCCCGTCAATTTGACAAAAGGCTTTCCATATTTCGTAACAATCACTTCCCGATGATGATTGTGCACTTCATCCATGATCTTTAAACATTGTGCTTTAAATTTTCCCGCGGCAATGATCATATATAGATCCTCCTCAACCAAGCTTATCATGACCATTATTAATAGTCAAGATTATGTCCCTAAGGAGCCTGAACCCCTAAAAACAACTTTAAGATGTTGATGCCTTCCTGTCCTGCGGGCAAAGTGCGCATGTTAACAATAGAAGGGATCAAACCCGGAGCTTCTTGCAACGCTTTTAATTGAGCCGGATCCATCTTGAACCGGATAGCCCCACCATCGCTTTTAAGCTTTAAATCCATCTTGTCACTAGTAAGATCAATACCCCCGCGCTTTGAGTCAATGGAACTGATTTGAGCACTATCTTCCATCGGCATGAAAGTAACTTTATTCTTTCCGCTCTGAAGATCCATGACAACCTTTGCTAAAACGCGTTTCTTTAAGCGCGTATTCAAGTTTTCCAGAGCAATGCTTACAACCCTCTGCTGCAAAAAACCGTTATTATCCACAAGCGGTTTTTCAAGCGTGGCCTTTTCAAGGCTGTACCCTTCAAAATCCACCAGCTTATGACGCTGTTCGATCAAGGCCAGAAAAGCCTTGCTAAGCAGCTGCTCCTCCTGCATTGTTGAAGTAACAGGTATCTTGCCATCTGACACTAGATGGTCAAAAACAAGCATTTTCTTTGCCCGCGCGATCGTCTCCGCACCTATAAAACCCATTTGCATCAGCGCGTCATTATCTTTAGCAAAAAGTTTCACTCCATAATATGCCGTATCTGCAGCCAAGGCCGCAAATAGCTGATCATCGTTCATTCCCTCAAAACGCTCCCTGTTAAAACGCAGCGTTTTGGTTCTTTCATCCCATAAAATCTGATCCCCACCCTGTGTAAGGATAATTTTATACCTGGGGAACCATCTGCCGATCACGCTTTGTACATAACCGGGAACTTGCCCCGTAACCCTTTCTTCATCATATGTAGGAAATTCGATCACAGCCGCTTGGGGAGAAAACGATAGTGATGAAGCAATACTCACCAACAATCCTCTTCTAATACGGTCGGCCCCCTGACCTTGTACCATAGCCCGATCTACCCCCTGTCCTGGAACCGCTGTCTGCCCGATCTCTTGCTCTATAGAATCAAGGGTAACTTTTATAATATCCGATAAATGATCATATTGTGCTATGGGGATACGCCTCCATAATGGTCGACCGTACATTTGTTCTATCAAAACAACATAAAACTGATCTCGATCATCCATCGAAATAGATATCTTGCCATAATACTGCTCACGAAATACAACCTGATAAGTTCGTCCCAGCTGCGGCTTCTGTTTTAAAAAATCCGTATCATTTAAGCGTAAAACCGCTTTTAAAAACCTCGATTTTGTATTTAAAAGATTCTCGTACATTAAACCTGTTTTGCCAAAAATCATATAAACAATCGTCTTAATAAACTTCCCAAATCCAATAAGTCCTTGAAGATCCGCACTTACTTTCTCATCCAAATACTCATCCTTATGCTGGATCTCTAGTTCTCTGGAAGCTTTGTGATTGGCCGCGATGCGCTGCACAAGAATTTCACCGGCTAAGAAATCCATAAGCGTATACACCATGCTTTTTCGCTTTTCAATACCAGCGCTATTGTCAAAAACCAAGCGTCTAGGGATATTCCTGAATTCTTTCTTTTTAGCAGATGGGAATCCTTCATTGACAACAACAGCGTCTATCCCATGTTGCCGTGTATCGGATAACCATATTTCCATAACCAAAGCCGTATTCAAAAAAGTGATCCGACGCACATGAACACCTTCACTGATCTTGTCAATCTTGGGATCCTTAATGATCTGATCCAACCATGAACTCTCAGAAACCGCCTTATCGTCGGCAGTCTGAGCACGATCTTTTATTCCCGCCAGACTGGGGTACAGCGCGGACCAGGATTCTATGTAGTAGTCCCTTAAACTTTCCCTTCCTTCGAAAACCTTATTGTAGTTCTTTAAAAAGACCCCTCTGAATTCAAGCAATCCAGGATCTGGGCTCATTAAGGATACAGGCCCAGTGGGTAGAACATGTTTTTTCTGCGCGGCAGCAATGTAAAAATCACTGATTTCATGTCCCATCTTAATTTTATAAGGAGAAACATAGCCCATCGCTTCCCATTCTTGATCTGAAATAGCTAACGCTTCCAATAACAACAATTCAAACTCTCGCGGATCAATGTCGAGCTGTTCGACAGCTTCTCTTAATGAATTCCTAAAGAATTCATCATCAGACTTGCCCTGCTTAAGAACATTAACCTGATCGTTAGAATGATTCTCCGCATATCTGGGATCAAGTGGGGATGGGTCTGATCCCATCACCAGACCCCATAAAAAATCATATTCAAAACGTTGGTCAAATACCTTTGACCTTAGGGGCTTGAATGCTTCCAAGTAATTTCTTAAAACACCAACACTCCTGCCCTTTCTTCCATAAAGAGTATCAACATCTAAACTCACTGGCCTTTCAAACAACTTATCTGAATATGGATGCATCCCATGAAGCCTTAAATGGATGATATGCGAGGATGTGATCATGTGCAATGCTTCAACCATAGCCTCCGGAGGAGCAGCTGAAACAAAAGCAAAAAACCATGCGTGTGTCAATACCGCCTGCTCGTAAGTAGCAAATAAATCGGCTCCGATCCTCAAGGCCATCACTGAATAGATCGAGCCAAATCTTTGCTGCATGGATATCCCATCTGCACCCCACGCTTGCCAGCGTTGATCCAGACGTTTCGCGAACGCAGCAACATCGTCCTGCCAATTATCCGGCAAGGCCGCCTGCCCTGAAAGGATACGCTCAAAATTAGGCTCTTGGATAACCATCTTCTGCAATAACTCTTCTACGAACTGCGCCGGAGGCAGGGTGCTTAACGCATGCAAATCTTCGAAAAACAGGTCGGCCTTTTGCTCGGCCTGCTGGATCCTTTGTGTGACCTCCGGTTCGATCTTAGGCGCGCGGGTTAACGGGACAGATTTGGCCAGCTTCTCTTCAATGACCTGCATCACGTGTTGAGACTCCTGATTAATATGCTTTACCTCCCAACGCGTTTCATAAAGTAACCCGGCATCATGAGCCATAGCGAAGATCTCCCCATCAGAGAAGCCGCCAGACTTCTCAGAACGGAAGATCCTAAGGTGATCTGGGACTTCCCTCCTTAAGAATCCCGCAGCCTTTGGATCGATGTGGAAAATTATTTTATTTTGAACGAACCGAACCAGCGATTCTCCTGTCCATCCATATTTCACTGCCAGCCAAACAGCATCAAATTTTTGCTGCTCTGTATTGTCAACAAATACCCTTTCGAGGGCGCCTAAAAGATAACTCTCTACGTCTTTCTGTTGTGCTAGATTAAGCTCCAGCAATCTTCCAAAAATAATGGCCCGTTTTCTTGCTTCAACACCATTAAACGGCGCCGCCATCCGCTCGATCGCAGGCTGCCTGGCCTTAATCCACTCCCAACGATTCCAAAGCACGCCCGCATCATTGGCCATGTCCGCGATCTGTTGACGGGTATATAACCTCTCCCGTCCCTGCATCGGGAGATCTTCCAAAGCCTCCTGCCTTAAGATCTGACGCGCTTCGGGATCGATATGCGTCATCATATGTTCATTCATGAACCGCTTAAAAGAATCCTCGGACCATTTGTACTTGACTGCCAGCCAAATAGCGTCGAACTTTTGTTGTTCTTCGGCATCACGGTACAGCCTTTCACTCTGTCCTAAAAGATACTGGATCAATTCATTTTTCTGCTCTTCATTAAGCCCAACAATGACACCAAATTTATCCACGGCATTTTGCGCATCCCCTACATGGGACGCCACCGCCCATTGATGGAACGTGAATCGAGCATCCGACTTGCCATTAAATACATCCTCTGCCCAATGCAGCAGCATCTCCGCTTGAAAGCGGGGCATCCCAAACTTAGCGAATTCCCCTATCGCCCCCTCATTGCGTTCCCTGTGCGTCAATAACGTATTCTTTAACAAATAATTTACGATGATGCTTCTGACGGATTCTAATAATCGCCAATGATCCGTAGGAAATGCTTTCGCCCAACGCACCTTCAACCAAAGCGCGATCAATTGCGCGCGCTGTTGCGGATCATATTGCTGCAGATCTTTAAGATCATCCTTATCCAAAAATGCCTTAAGCCTGAAATATACCCCCGCATCTTCCTTCGCATCCCCCCATGCCATACTGTCCGCAAGCGAAAGCATGGCTTGATTACTGCCGAAGTCTGTTCTTCCAACACCATTTCCGTATTCTATAATGGTTTTGTCGTTAATTAAAAGCGTGCCAAATAACTGATTGTTCTTATCTAACTTTAAAGAAAAAACCTTAAACCCTTCGTGCCTTAAAGCTTCGAATAAATACGGATTGCCGTCCATAGAAAGCATAAAAAGCCTGCCTTTATCTCTAAGTACCCGTTTTAATTCTTTTGCGATCCTGGGATAAAGAGCCCTTCTTTGTTCTACCGTCTGGCCTAATTGCTTCCCTACAGTAGTTTCCCAATAATCAGGATCAAATAATCTAGCAATGACAATATCATCAAATGTGTCAGCATTGATCATATGCATATCTTCCACCACTCCTTGATAGAAACTTTCTTTTTCCCAAAGTGGATGCTTGTTTACGGGAGCTAGAGCCCTTGCATCGATACCTTTTTGCCTCATATCCGTCATGATATTCTGCTCCAATAGAATATCCGAAAAAGAAATTTCTTCCGGCGCAACATTTAAAACCTTTCTGCCAAGAAAAAACTTTCTTACAAGATCTTCCTCATGATGAGCAACCACCATTTGTTGAGACAGCTCAGGATCTCTGTTCATATACCATAACATAGCCTCAAGAAGTAATTTATGCATTGATTCGTCATGCGACATGGCAGCATCAGGTTCCTTAAAAATGGCTTGTTCCATATTTGCCTGAACGATCACCGCTTGGCTAAGATGTAGATCACTTAACTCTTCCGTTGTCGTCATCATCGCCATATCAAATCGCGCCCCGCCGGAGAAATATTTCGTAGGTACTGTCCGGCCGTTAGGCAAGTCAGTATCTTTGATATAATTGTAGGCGCCTTTTTTGAAGGCTTGTAAATAGCGGGCGTAGATGGCTTCGACGTCATTCTTCCCTCCCCCATCGTGGGGAGGGTTAGGGAGGGGGGACTCGTCTTTTTGTCCTTGGGATCGTACCCCTCCCCTGGCCCCTCCCACAAGGGGAGGGGAAATAATGCTTTGATCGTATTCTGTGCCTTTGATCTTGTTCTTATCGGCATATACTTGTGAGAGGATGCTGTCTTTGATCTTCTTTTTGTACCAGGTGGCAAGTATCAGGCTGTTGTAAACTTGACGTAATTGGGCGAAGTTTTGGCCTTGGTTTATTTCTTTGGTTAATTCTGGGATGACGAGGTCACGTATGATCTTGGAATTATCGGTATTTCGTAGGGGCGGACCTTGTGTCCGCCCGGCATGGCGGGCCGACACAAGATCGGCCCCTACGGTTGTGTTTTTGTTGGTGGCAAGATAGTCTTGCTCAGTCAATACTTTTAGACTGGACCGCACAATATACGCCGTGCCGGTCTTTGTATTCTCATACACCTCCGCCTTATCAGGCATGATCCATACTTTATTGAACGTATTAACAGGAACATTTTTATTCCCGGCTGACTCATATACCTTTTTCCAAAACCTTTTACCAATATCCCCTTCAGGATAAACCAAACTTGCCGTAATTTGCTTTAAAATATAGTCTTGCGCTAAAAGGTCGCGGCCCATCTCAGTCTGGCCAAAACTCTCCGGCACGATGCGGTCTTTTTCGTAGGGGCTTAAGTTGACCCAGAGATCTTTTTCGGGGGTGGTTAAGGCGGCTAGGAAATATTTGATCAATTTTTTGGATTCTTCTTTTAAAAAGGGCGGATCACGATCCGCCCCTACGGTAGATTTTTGATCGCCACGATCCAAAACGAATTCGAAACGAAACGGATTCTCAGGATGGACCTTAATACCTTTTAATAACGGAGGCTCATAGGCAGGGCTTAGCCGTACCATGGTTCCGGGGACAGGCAGAACTATTTGATCCGCTTGTAGTTGGGAAAATGGCAATAGTAAAAAAGTTAAAAAGAGGCACCCTAGCTTCCGAAGCATAAGGTAAAGATAACATATTATCTATATAGTTGCAAACTTCCCCCTTGTCAAAATAGTCACATTACTTTATAATTGCACATCTTCTTACAACAATCATTGCAAAGGAAATTCCATGCTAAGCATTCTGCGCCACAAAGGGGTATCTCGTAAAATTTTATGGGCTGTCGCGATCATTGATATTTTATCGTTCGGGGTCTTTGGGACCGCCTACCGCCTGGATAATAATATCAACACCGCTGGCAAAGTGTATGGAAAATCCGTCCCGCTGCGTGAGTTTGAACGCGCCTATTTAGACAGCCGCGATCAAGCCATCATCTCCTATGGCGACCGTTTCTTTAAGATGGGACAGCAACTGGACTTAGAACGTGAAGCTTGGACCCGCATTATCCTCAGCCGCGAAGCTCAAAAACGTAATATCACGGCTACCGACAAAGAAGTCGTGGATTATATCGCGCAATTGCCCTTCTTCCAAAGCGCCGGTAAATTCGACCAGAGTATTTATGAGAATATCGTCCAATCCCAGGGGATATTCGACCGCAAGGTCAAAGATTTCGAAGCAGGCGCCAGACGTTCCATCATCGTCCGTAAATTGCTTGATCAAGTCGGTGGCAATATCACTTTTACCGATGCAGAGCTAAAACAGGAATATATTAAACGCAATGAAAAGATAAAATTAAGCTACGTGCTTTTTACGCCTGCCGATTTTTCCAAAGACGCCACTATTACGGACGACGACGTCACAAAATTCTTCGCACAACATAAAGAATCCTTCCGGGAACCGCCCATGGTGAATGTGCAGTATGTGCATATTTTGTATCCTGAAAAAGCAGATGCTAAACAGAAACAAGCCATCAAAGATACCGCGGTTGCCATCGCGCATGAATTAACACCCAAAGCAGACTTTGCGGCCATCGCGGCCAAGCATCAGCAAGCCCTTAAAGAAAGCGGCTTTTTTGCCCAAGAACAACCCTTACTTACCTTCGCCTGGTCACCGGAATTCGTCGATAAGATCTTTGCCTTAAAAACAGGCGAGGTCACAAGCCCGATGGAAGCACCGGACGGCTGGCAGATCGTGAAGATCAAAGAAAAGAAAGCAAGCGGCATCCCTGAATTTGCTAGCATCAGCGCGAAAGTAAAAGATGCCGCCCTTAATGATAAAGGCTATGCCGCTGCAAAAGCCAAAGCCGAAACAACGCTTAACACCATCAAAGAGGGTTTAAAGACCAAAGACTTCAAGACAATTGCCACAGAACTCAGCCTGAAGCTTGATGAGACAACATCATTTGCCCGCGGCGAATATATCAATGCGCCAGGCATCATCGCGGAATTCCAGCAGGACAGCTACTCCATCAATGATGCCAATAAATTAAGCGGCGTGATCGAGACCAGCCAAGGGCCGGCGATCGCTTATTTAAGCAGCAAAGAAGCCATTGATGAAAAGAAATTCGATATGGACAAGGAAGATTTCAAGAACATGGTCAGCGCCCAAAAACGCAATGAAAAGATCGGCGCGTTCATCACCAAATTGAAATTCGAAGCGAATGTACAGCCAGACTTAAAAAATAAGATCAGTTACCGCTAATAATAAAAAAGCAGGGTTCAGAAAATCTTAAGAACCCTGCTTTTTTTACTTTTTCTTCTTATCCGATCCGCCAAACAACGCATCAATATTCCCTTCGAACTCATGCTGTTCGGAAACAATCACACCATTCTCATCCAGATAATAGATAGTAGGAACTCCAACGTCCTGGTAAATGTCCTGCAGGCTGCTGTCGGGATCTACAAAGGAATCCAAAAAGATCGTATTGAATTTCAGGAACGCTTTAACATCATTGGGGCTTTCCCCCAAGTCGACTAAGATCACCACAAAGCCCCGGCGTTTCAATGATTCAATGCTGTTATTAAGCCTGATCAATTGCTCATGGCAATGCGGACACCATGTGGCCCAAAAGAATAACACCGCTTTTTTATCCCCGCGGGCATCGGATAATTTTTTCGTCCCATTATAAAGCGTGTCCAACACAAATTCCGGCGCAGCTTTCCCGACCATAGGACCGGGCTTTTCTGGGCGTTGTCCCATGGCAAAAACGGCCACCGGCAGCAATAACGCCGCGATCAATACCGCGATCTTGTATCTCTTTAACATACACTCTCCTTTATCCACTGCAGATATTTTTGTTCACCCGCGAGGATCGGCATGGCAATGATCTCCGGGGTTTCATAGCTATGCAAGGATTTTACCTTATCCGCCACCCTATTGAACAAACTCTTTTTTGTTTTTAAGATCAACAACACTTCTTTGGCGCTATCGATCTTGCCCTTCCAGAGAAATATAGACTCGATCCCGCCGACAATGTTCGCGCAAGCGATCAGCTTGTCTTTCAATAATCCCTTAGCGATACGCTTGCCTTGCGTGCGGTCTTTCGCAGTCACTAAAACAATAATGAATTCATTTTTCATACCAGCATCATCAGGGATATCATGCGCCCCGCCTTTTCTTTGTCCCGTCTAAATGAAAAATATTTATTATTACAACAGGTGCATTCCCCGCTGTCTATGACCTGTGCCGGGTTCAATCCCATTTGTAACAATTGCCGGCGATTTGCCCCGATTAAGTCCACGCTGATCGTGCCGTCGTCATGATCGGTGATATCCTGCGGGAAATAGGCTTTGAATTCGTGACCCACCGTATAACAGCAGGATCGGATCGACGGCCCTAAATACACCCCAATATCATGCCATTGACAGCCGTAAACGTCCTGCATTCTTTCTACCGTTTTCCGGGCAATGGCTTTGTGCGTCCCCTTCCATCCAGCGTGAGCTAAACCAATGACCTTCTTAATAGGATCATAAATAAAAACCGGCACGCAATCCGCCGTACGTATGGCGATCGGCAAATTCTTTTGATGGGTAACATAGGCATCCGCGTCGGGCTGTGATGCAATGGATAAAA
>JANNCL010000020.1:0-2197 GCA_031386565.1 Candidatus Omnitrophota bacterium | reverse complement strand
GTTGGTCGGCATCGGTGGTGCGGGCGACGATCATGAGCGCGGTCTTATTGTCGACGTTCGCTTTTGAGTATGAGGCGGATGCGCTTAATTCCTTGGGGGTGGCAGCATTGATCTTATTGCTGCTAGACCCTAATAATTTATTTGATGTGGGTTTTCAACTATCTTTTGCCGCGGTTGCCGGGATCTTACTCTTGACTAAACCGGTCGAGGGTTGTTTAAATTTCCTCCCTAAAATATTAGCTTTACCGATCGCGGTATCCATCGCCGCATTTATCGCGACCGCAGGGATCATAGCTTATCATTTTCACATGATCACACCCATCTCGATATTGGCCAACATTCCTATCGTCCCTTTGGCCGACCTGGTGATGGTGTTAGGCCTAGGTTTGGTCTGCGTGAGCTTTTGCCCAATGCTGGCTGTCGCTTTTGCCGCAACGCTTAAGGTCATATTAAGTCTGATGATCCTGTGTGCGTTATGGTTCTCCCATATTCCTGGGGGGTGTTGGAATTTTTAAAGACAAAGTATGTATCATAGTATGGTCAATAGTATTGACGCAATTAATGTAAGGAGGTATACTTATTATGGATTCAAGATGTGAGTGGGATCTGGGGAAGGAAGTTATCAATATACAAAAACATGGGTTGAGTTTCTCAACCGCCACAAAGGCTTTTTTAGATCCGGAAAGAAAGATATTATTGGATGTTAATCACAGCGTGCTGGAGAACAGGTACTATTGCATTGCTAAAGTCTTTAATAAGATCATGATTGTTCGGTTTGTGATGCGAGGCGGTAAGATTAGAATAATAGGTGCTGGATATTGGAGGAAAGGAGTTAAATATTATGAGGAAAAAATATGATGAACTTGTTCCACAGGGGAAGTTAATTAGGATCCCTGACTTTCTGCCACCCCCCAGTGAGCTGGTGCGCCCAAGAGTCACCGTAAAAGTAACGCTTGGGTTATCCAAAGAAAGCATAGATTTTTTTAAGAGAGAAGCTAAGAAAAACAATGTTAAATATCAAGCGATGATCCGAGAAGTTGTGGATCTGTATGCAAGAAGATCCAAAGCGTTAAGCTGAGCTGCTCAATATTTGGGCCCAGTCATTTTGATTTTTCTGTGGGATAAAAAGACATTTCTAGATAGAATAGGATCGTATGAAAAAACTATACCTGGCTTTTATGCAAAGATTTTTCAAACGTACCCTGGCTCGTCAACCCGAGATGGATATTCTGATGCTCGATCGATCCCAGAACGCGGAATATACCCGTGACGGGGAAGTGGGGAGCTTGGCCACGGTTTATGATCTGATCGTGAATGCTATTTTAAGATTGTCTCCGTCCCAGGGGAAAGCTCTGGACATTTGCTGCGGGTCAGCGTCGTTGTTGTGCAAAGTCGCCCAGGCCATGCCGCGGATGCAGTTTTCGGGTGTCGACCTCTCTGAGAATATGCTGGAATTTGCCGAGGAACAAAGAATTAAATATGGATTAAGGAATTTGCGCTTCAAACGGGCGGATATGTATAAGTTAGAGGAGTCGTTGGAGCCGCCGTTCGATCTGATCACCTGGCATTTGGCCATGCATCATTGTATGGATGAAGCGGATGTTATCAAAGTCCTTAAACAGATCCCGAAATTGTTAAAGCCTGGCGGGACCTTATTCGTTTTTGACATCAATCGTCCTAAGACCGGTGGTCTGGCCTTGTTGATGGCGGATATTTTTAATCGGGGCCAAGGGGACTGGTTCTATCAAGACAGCCTGGATTCTTATAAAGCAGGGTTTAGTTTTGAAGAGATCGAAGCGATCATCCGGCGATCGGAACTGAAGGATGTCAAACATGTCGAGCCGGTCATATCCAACTTTTTTCAGGCCTTTTACATTTCCCACACAGATCATGCGAATGCGCCGCGGGTTTCACAATTAAAACATCTAGGACAAAAATTCGATTATTTTTTATTAAGAGCCTTTTTCCCATCGCTGCCTTTAGCCAATGGACGCCTTTCGAACCCTGTTCGGGAAGATGGTTTTTTGAATGGCGCTTGGCAGGAAGAGGACCTTGATCATTTGAATAAAGATATTGTGGATATATTGGAAGCAGGGGCCCGGGCCATGAGTGCGTACAATATCCAGCCGTGGCGATTTCGCATCGAAGGAGATACTGTTTTTGTTCATTTTATCCGTCTCAAGAATTTCTTCCTGAA
>JANNCL010000246.1:0-9410 GCA_031386565.1 Candidatus Omnitrophota bacterium | reverse complement strand
ATATAAGATCAAGGCGGATCTGATCTATAAGGCCAAAGGTTGTGAGGCGTGTAATCACAGCGGTTATAAAGGCCGTGTGGTCATCGCTGAGGTCATGGTGCTGAATGATGAAATTAGGCACATGATGTCTCAAAATGGTTCGTATAATGAGATCAGGGATGCCGCCAGAAAAAATGGCATGGATACAATGTTCGAGTCAGGGATGAAAAAAGTTGAAGAAGGAACGTCGAGTTTGGATGAGATCTTAGGGATAGTCACGGAATAGAGGGCAATATGCCGATGTTCGCTTATGTTGTAAAAGATGCGAATGGTAAGACCAAAAAAGATCTTGCGGAGTCATTGAATGAGCAAAGTTTGATAGAGCGTTTGCAGAATGAAGGTTATTTTATCGTTTCTATAGGTTCCGCGATATCTAAGCCAACGGTCAAAGCCAATAAAAATGTCAAGCCTGTCAGAAAGTTCACTCATAATACGGTGAAGATCGAAGATCTTCTTGTTTTTGCCAGGCAATTAGCCACCATGCTTGATTCCGGTATTACTTTGATGCGTTCTTTGGTTGTTATTGCCGATCAGATCGAAAGTAAACGATTGTATGATATTGTTGTTGAATTGCGGGGCAATGTAGAGCAGGGGAAGACTTTGAGCAGTTCGCTGTCCAAATATCCAAAGACCTTCTCACAATTTTGGGTCAGCTTGGTTGAAGTAGGAGAGGCATCGGGTACCATGCCGATGGTGTTGGAAAAACTGACACTCTACACAGAACAGCAAGCGGTCTTTCGATCAACAATCGTTTCTGCCTTGGTGTATCCGGGAGTTCTTTTTTTTATCTGTATGGGAGCGATCGCTTTTTTCGCACTATTTGTGGCGCCTCGTTTTGAATCGATCTTTACGAGCATGAAAGTGGACTTGCCCGTAATGACAAAGGTGATGCTCTTTGTTTTTAAATTCGTTCAGAAAAACATTATGCTGATCTTAGGGAGCATGTTCGGTTTTTTCTTTTTCATGAAACAATATTTACGCACACATCAAGGAAAATTGGTTTTCGAAAGTTTTATGTTCAATATGCCGGTGGTCGGCAAGGTCTATAAATTGATCATTGTGGAACGTTTTGCTGCGCAAATGTCGATCTTAGTCGATAGCGGTGTGCCTATCCTATACGCCTTAGAGATCACGGAAAAGCTGGTTGAGAATATCACCTGTTCGGTCGTGGTGGCGGAGATACGCGAAGCGGTGCGTGAAGGGAAATTATTGGCCGATCCGATGCAGGAAAGCGGTTTTTTTCCATCCATGGCCGTGCAAATGATCAAGGTCGGTGAAGAGACCGGGCAATTGGGGAAAATGCTTAAACATGTGGCCGAGTTTTACGAGCGCAATGTATCGGAATTCATGAAACGCATAGGTACTCTGATTGAGCCGGTGATGCTGGTTTTCATGGGTGGTATTATCGGGACCATCGTTTTAGCCATGTTCTTGCCATTATTTAGCTTGACAGGTGGATAATAATTCTTTGCCCGGGTGGACGAGGGCTAAAAAATATGTTATATTCGTTGCATAGAAGAAGTAATGATGATATAAAACCATTGAACAAAGGTAAACTATCCGTAAGGGTGGGGCACAAAACTAAAGGGCCTGTTGATATAGAACAGGCAGCCAGTTACCAATGGAAAAGCTATCTGTGCATCCATACTGCGGACAACTAGAAAGACGCGGTGTGGATTTTTTTATTCGCTCATTATTGTAAGATTTTATACTTAACATACAAACAAAGGAGAGTACCATGAGATTGAGTCAAAAAAGAAACCAGGGTTTTACGCTCATAGAAATTATCATCGTTGTTGTCATTCTGGGTATTTTGGCAGCCATTGCTTTGCCTAAGATCACGGGTAATATTGATAGAGCCCGTGCCGCGGAAGCCTTTCAGACTAGCTCTCTGGTCGCTGGTGCGTTTCAACGCTGTGTAGATGAACATACTGGTGGTTTAAGAACTGCTGCGACGGCGGATGTTAACAATTGTGCGGCATGGGGTGCTGGTATCAATGCTCTAAATATAACAGATCCTTCTGGCGTTTCTAATAACTTTACCTATACCTTTACGGCAGCGGGTGGTGGTGCCACGGCAATTACAATGACTGCGCAAGGTAAATTCAATAATAACGTTGCCGCAGACAAAATCGTTTTTACTTACGATGGTGCTGGTGGTGGTCAAACAAAGACATGTACAGGTATCTTTACTAGTATGTGCAAGAACTAGTTTGTTGGTTATTTGAGAGTCTGACACGGGGCGAGTTATACTCGCCTCGTGTTGTTTAAAGAAGAAATATAAGGATTGAAATATGGCGAAAAATGGATTTACCATGATCGAGTTGATCATTGTGACGGTGATTCTGGGAGTATTAGCTGCGATTGCTATTCCTAAAGTCATTGCTCCAAATGAAATGATCATTTCTTCCGAAGGTCAGCATTTATTAACTGTAGCCTTAAGCGCACAGAAACGGTATGCCCTTGAGAATGGCGGGGCCTATGCCAATAACTTTGCATTGTTAGATGTTACTGCCACTCCAAAATATTTTGGTGCCATTACGGCTTTAGACGGCTCTGGAGCCAATAATGGTGTTGCCTCAACGGCTAGGATGGATGGTACTTACACGTTAACGATCAGCGGTACCGATGGGATTATACATTGCGCTGGCGCTGGTTGTGCCGGTGCCAGATGTACGAAAGGTGCGGGGGATCAATGCAATCTTTAAGAGCTTTTACGATGATCGAATTGATCATGGTGGTGGTAGTCATCGGCATGGTAGCGATGTTCGCTATCCCCAATTACACCAAATCGGTCAATAAAACCTATGTTAGGACGGGCAAGAATAATCTCATGATCATGTATTCCGCCCAAAAGATCAAAAATACCGGCGGCATTTTGTATCAATCATGCGGGTCAACAGCGGCTTGTAATGCGGCATTAGAATTGAGTGTTATTGGTAATGGCATTGATTATACCTGCACCGGGACGGGTGGTCCGCCAGTAACCGGGTTTTATTGTTATGCGTCGCGTGCCGGTGAATTTAAGTTAAAGAATACCGAAACCACGGCTGACCCGTGTTGTTGCGTCGCCAATACTTGCCCTTCGGTGACTGTAACATGTGCCAGCTGTCCGTAAGGTGATCAAATGATAAAGATAAGATCTGCTGGTTTTTCGCTAGTGGAAGTCATGGTGGCCTCGGTGATCTTTTCTATCGCGGTGGTCGGGATATACGCCTCATTAGCCGCGGTCAGGAAGCAAACATTGAATATCTCCGATAAAAGTTTAGGAGCTGCTTTATGTGCCCAAAGGTTCTTAGAGGACCGCCGGGCGGCGGTTGACATGCGTGATTGGGCAAGCGGCGGGGGAAAATTGGCGGTGACGGCAGGTATAACGGCTGTCCCTGGAGTTTGCCGGCAAAATGGGACAGATTATACCTTATCGTATCAGATCGTCCATGATCCCGGAGGTCATTCCAGAAAGGCCACGGTGTCGGTCTCATGGCCATGATCACACAACACCTAACTCAGAAAAAGGCCATCACGCTCTCTGAGCTCATGATCGCCATGGTCATTGTGGGCATTATCATGCTGGGGGTCGTATCCGCGGATTATGCCATACAGAAATTTTATACCAATTCCAGTAAAGGTGCGGTATCCGGTTTTAATGCAATAGCCATGATGGATAATATTACCGCGGTCGCGTTGACGGCAACAGGAACAATGGCGGACCCTGGCATCCAAGTTGATTCAACAATTCTAGATAATTCAGGCGGGGGGACGGGGTATACCATCGGCAATAATACTTTCTGCATACGTTCCCAAGTGAATCCCTGGCAATGTTATACAACGATCGCGGCCAATGGTACAACAACATATCTTTATAATTGTACTAAAGCCAATCCAGCGAATTGTGCCGATACCGATACCAAGATCGCGCAAATAACCAGCATGACGGCTAAGTTTGTTTTAGTTCCTACCCAAGGTACGCAAAGTCTTTTGTTCACATTCACATTAACGGTTCCTGATACGGACACGACGACCAAGACATATTCGACGAGTGTAACTCCGCCAAATCATCGTTTATAATGCTGGAATTTAACCTGACTTTCAATGTATGAGTAAAAAAAACATTTTAATTATCATTATAGTTGTAGGGTCGGCTTTCTTTAATTCTTTATTCAATGGTTTTGTAGGTGATGATATTACGCTCATTGTTACAAATACTTTTTATAAAGATTTTAATAATATTTGGCGATTGTTTGAATCAAGCTATTTTTATAAATCGAGTACTATTTTGTTAGGAACTTCAGCGGATTTTGGTTCAGGGAGTGTGACGTATCGTCCCGTAGATAATCTGACGTATTTCTTTGATTATATGCTCTGGGGTATGAATCCATTTGGCTTCCATTTGACGAATGTGATCATTCATGCCGTTAATGTTGTTTTGATCTATCTCGTATTATTACAATTTGAGCTTTCTTCTACAGAAGCATTGTTTGCTTGTCTTTTATTTGGAGTTCACCCAATACAATCTGAAGCTGTATCTGCCATTGGTTATAGGGCTGATGTACTCGCGGCTTTCTTTGTGCTGTTGTCTTTTCATACATGGTTGATCTTTAGCAAGATAAGATCTAATTTTTTCTTATTTATATCATTATTCAGTTTTTTTTTGGCAGTGTTTACCAAAGAATCCGCAGTAGTTTTCCCAATATTTCTTTTTTTCTTAGAGAAGATTAAGAATGGCCGAAGTTTTAAGTATCAATTCTGGTTCTGGCTGATCTTGTTATTTTATATTTATATTTACTTGTATGTGTTCCCGACATCATTCCTTAATTTTCACCCTATTCTAGGAGCAGCTTTTTATGAGCAAGGATTGCTCATGATAAAAATATTTCTTAACTACTTATCTTTTATCATATGCCCGTGGATGGCTAATTCTATCCCTCCGATGTATATTCCTAATTTTAGTCCTTCGATTTATATTGATCTGATTGTTTTTTCAATATTTGCGTTAATTTTTGGGACTATGCTGATCTATTTTAAGAGGAGGTCATTATTTTCTTATCTGATGATATTGTGGTTTTTGATATTTTATATCCCTATATCTAATTTCAAAGTCATTGTTAATCCCATTGCGTTACGTTTTATTTATTTGCCCTCTATTGGATTGATCGTTCTTTTAGCTTTAATGTTGCACCGAATATTAGATTCCTCAAAATTAAGAAGTCTTTATAAGATCACGACATTCTTTTCTATATCAGTTCTGCTGGTCTTAACGTTCTTTTTAAATGCCATCTGGCACGATATGCCGAACATTGTCCTAACTTGGAATGAACGGTATCCTGATTCATGGAAAGCAAATTATCAACTAGGGCGATTATATCTAGATGGCAAGAAATATAAGGAAGCAAGCCGATCATTGATAAATAGTGCGCTCAATAATGCCAGGGAATATGACATTCTAATCGATTATTATCTTGGACTTTCTTTTTTAGGATTAGATCAATACGCCCGCGCAGAAAGACATTTTAATATAATTTTAAGCGCTTTACCTGATTATCCCATGGTGTATTGGCGACTGGCACAAGTATATAAGATGCAAGGGGAGTATCAGCGTTCGATGACATTTTATATTAAATCGCTGGATTTAGATGCTAGCAAAATAGAGTTATTTATGGAATCCATAGATCTTGCCAGTTATCTTCTCGATGAACGTTCCCTTGCAATTATTTTGTCCCATGCCGCAGGTCATTTATCTGACAAAGATCTAATTACTATCACAGCACATGCGAACGATAAAATGGCAGTTCGTACAGGTAAGAATCTATAAAACTATCAACGCAAGGAGATATTTTATGAAAAATAATACTCGAAAATATGGCTGGAAACCGGATGTTCCTGATCAGCGGGATCTTTTGTATAGAGCGATCAGTCCGCGGTTGACTTTGCCTAAAAGTGTTGATCTGCGTTCGTGGTGTTCTGATGTGGAGGATCAGGGGCGGTTGGGTAGTTGTACGGCGAATGCGTTGGCGGGTAATTTAGAGTTCCTTGATAACCGGGTCGATCAGGTTTATCACGATGTCAGTCGTGTATTTATTTATTATAATGAACGTTATTTGGTAGGAACGATCGACAGCGATGCGGGTGCGGCGTTGCGGGATGGGATAAAGACATTGGCGGCTCAAGGTGTTTGTGACGAAAAGCGTTGGCCTTATGACATCGCTAAGTTTTCAAGAAAACCAACAGCGGATTGTTATAAAGAAGCACTGAAGCATAAGGTTGTTTCTTATCACCGTTTAGATACCTTGAATGATATGCTGACCTGTTTAGCGGATGGGTATCCTTTTGTTTTTGGTTTTACTGTTTATGAAAGTTTTGAAAGCCTTAAAGTGGCTAAAACCGGGATCGTGCCGATGCCTCAAAAGACCGAACGTGTTCTAGGCGGACATGCGGTCATGGCGGTGGGGTATGATCAAAAAGCTAAAACATTTATTGTGCGTAATTCCTGGTCTCCTGCTTGGGGAATACATGGTTATTGCCTGATGCCTTTCTCTTATTTTGAAAGTTTAGCCCGTGATTTCTGGACGATACGTAAATGAACGTGATTTTCAAAATACTTGTTATTTAAATCCCCTTTTGATAGTATACGTCCTGTTCTTAGTAGTAGATCTTTATGGGTCGGTAGCTCAGTTTTGGTAGAGCGCTTCGTTCGCAACCGCCCCAGGCCGTTTTTGTAACTCCTTCCAATTCTTGCAAATAGGTTTACTACCAATAAGTTGCAGTAAATTTATAAGTCACGGTTTACCACATTTTGATACGTTTTACCCTTTCACCTAGCACGTTTTTAGCACGTGATTTTAGGGGCCGGCACATCGTTATTATGAATGGCTCGGATAACCCGGCTTGAGCCTTGACAGTGGGGATATAATGTTATATCATTAAATACAACATATTGTACGTATAAATACAACGTATTGTACATAAATGGACAATAATATGGAATATCGTCTAACAGAAAAAGAGTTATTGGAAACGCTGGGCGTTTGGAACGGGTTTTTGAAGAAAAAGGTCCATTTGATCGCCTGTGGCGGCACAGCGCTGACTCTGCTGGGAATCAAGGCATCAACGAAAGATGTGGACTTGCTTGTGCCAGTAGAAAAAGAGTATGATTATTTGATAAAGACTTTAGAGCAATTGGGATATCGGTCAGTCACCGGTACTGGCTGGCAAAGGCCGTCAGAATCATTTATTTTTGATCTGTTTAGAGGTAAACGGGTCCACACAACAGAATTGTTGGAAAATCCATTGGAAGCAAAGAATCATATTGTGGTGAAAAAGTTATCACGGATTTACATTGGTGTTCTAAACGAATACGATTTGATCACTAGCAAGTTGTTTCGTGGGACTACGGTCGACCTTGAAGATTGTTTGATGTTGTACAAGGTCAGACACCCTACGATCAAGTTGGATGTCCTGAAAGATCGGTATATCGAAACGGCAAGTTATGATATTGCAGAGGATCGTTTAATTAAAAGTTGGGATTATTACGAAGCAATATTTAAAAAGGCCTGACGCTCTCTGCGTCATGCACGTTATTAAATATGCAATAGAATAAACAGGAGTGTTCTTATGGAAAATAAAGAATTGCTAGAAAATGCAGGCCGGCTTGGGTATCCACTTTTAGAAACTAAGGCTAGCTTCAACGTAAATGAGGCATTGGCAGAGGTGGTTAAATCTAAGAATGTCCGGCTATTTGAGGGTTTCCCAGTCATGCTGGCAACTGCAGCTAAGGAACAAGATTTCGATTATTCTAAAGTTCAATCGTTTCTTAATAAAGAAGAATCCAAAGATCTTCTTCTGGGCTTGTCTTTGTTATCCTTGGCATTGTATAAAGCCAATGAACTTTATTTTGATTGGGTCAAAGCCTTTGAAAACAAATTAACAACAAAGCAAAACGAGAAGGTAAAATTGTATAGAGTTGCCTTGAGTAAGAATTCCGAGGCCAAGGTGGGTGCCTATCCATTAGATACAGATCGTGTTAAAAAAGCTTTCCAGAATTATTTCACCGTTGAAGCCAAAGAGGCGATGGACATGAGTACAAAGTACGAGGAAATGTCTCTGGAGCTTGCCTTATCACAGGTTTTTTCTTCTAAGCAAAAAGACCTGTTCAAGAAAAAATTAAAAGGTGAAGGGTTTACTAAGACTGAACGAGAGTATTTTTCTAGAGCCGTTAAAAAGAAAACCGCTGCCCTTGCCAATCCTGAATTACATCGTTTAGCCCGAAAGGTCCTTCAGAATTAAATTGAGATATACGATGAAAATAAATTGGTAATGGGATGCGCGATTAAGTGAAACAAGGGTCAAAAATATCTTAAGAGATCAAGATGATCCACGTTTTTACATTTATGCTGAAGAATTGTTTTCTCGCGTTAAGGATCCCGAGGTGGCATTTAGTTATATTCAACAAAGAAATCCGTGTATCGTTATTTAGATCCTGATTATAATAATTCAGACACTTATGGAATATTAGTTACCCAAATTGGTGCTCCAGTTTTTACTGGAAGTAATACAGTTATAACCAACACGACTTCTTATATTGGCAATCTTTATGAAATCGAAGATGCCAGAATAACTAAGAATATATTTTTAGGATCAACTCGAATTGCAGAGGTCACTGGGACTGGCATCGCTTACTTTCATCATGATCATTTAGGTTCAACAAATGTTATTTCTGATCAAAGCGGGTTAGCCAGGTCATTAACAGAGTATGAACCATTTGGAAAGATCAGCAGATTCGAGAAGTTCGGAACTAAAATCCCTAGCGGGTGGCAGACGTTTAATGATAAGCCCCTAGATGATGAAAGCGGTCTTTATTTCTATGGCGGGAGATATTATGATCCTAAATTAGGAAGATTCATCACTCCGGATACTGTTGTACAGGCGCAGGGCAATCCACAGACTTTTAATCGTTACACATATTGTAATAATAATCCTGTTAATTTAATTGATCCGACAGGCCACTCTTCTCAGAAATGGTTTGGAAAAATACTCGGAGCAATTTTAGGAATTACTGTAGGGATAGCTACTGGAGATTTCTGGTTAGGCTTTCAAATATATAATGCAGTTGATGCCGCATACACCGCTTATCAGACTAAAAACTGGGGCGGGTTCATCGGAAGCGTTGCAGGAGGAATGATAGGCGGCGAATTTGGAAAAGCGGCAGGCCTTGCTGTTGGTTCAAGTTTGGGGGCACTTTCATATACTTTTGATGGCGGTTTTCTAATTGGAGCTACTGAGTTTGGGATAACAGGATTTTCTTCAGGGTTGATGGGTGCTCTTGAGAGCGGTGCTAGTATGGGGGATTCTTTTAAAGCTGGAGCAATAAGCGG
>JANNCL010000240.1:0-28454 GCA_031386565.1 Candidatus Omnitrophota bacterium | reverse complement strand
CCGGAACAAGTGGACCGCGCGTGCACAAAAGGCGTTAAGGCCATTTTGTTCAATTATCCATGTAATCCAACGGGTGCGTCTTATACCAAAAAAGAACTAGAATCACTGGCTAAGGTATTTAAGAAACATGATCTTGTTGTTATCAGCGACGAGCTTTATGATGAGTTGACCTATGATTTTGATCACACCGCTTTCCCGACATTGGCGGGGATGCGCGAGCGCACATTGTATTTGAATGGTTTTTCCAAGAGTTATGCCATGACCGGTTTTCGCATCGGCTATGCCTGCGGTCCTTCTGACATCATCGGCGGGATGACCAAGATACATCAATACACCATGCTGTGCGCGCCGATCACATCGCAAATGGCGGCAATGGCGGCCTTGAAGGACGGGTTGAAAGATGTGGCGTCGATGAAAAAGGAATATCAACGCCGGCGGGATTTTATTGTGGGGGCGTTGAACGGCTTGGGTCTGACCTGTCATATGCCGCAGGGCGCCTTCTATGTTTTTCCGTCCGTGAAATCAACGAAGCAGACATCCATGGATTTTGCGAAGAAATTATTGGAACAGCAAAAGGTGGCGTTGGTCCCCGGGGTTGCGTTCGGGACATCATGCCCGGATTGCGTGCGTATTTCGTATGCATCGAGTTACGACAATTTAAAAGAAGTGGCTGTTCGTCTAAAGGCGTATTTAAAAAATATTTGATGCCGAAAGGATGCCAACGTGCGTAAAGAACATGCCAAAAAGCTTCCTAAAGCAAAAGATGACATAGAATTTGAGATCGCTTTTTATGAGAGCGTTCTAAAAGAAGCCCCGCATTTCATTGAAGCGCTCGTCGTGATGGGAGATCTATATACCCGTGCCGGTTATTGGCAAAAAGGGCTGGATGTGGACGTTAAGCTTTCTAAATTACGCCCGCATGACCCCAATGTCCTTTATAACCTGGCTTGTTCGTATGCGCTTTTGAACCAGACCCGCGCTTCCCTTTCCACGCTGGCGCAGGCGATCGAGTACGGATATGATGATTTTGCCTATTTGCGCCAAGACACGGACCTTAGCAATTTGCTGAAAGATACGCATGTGCAGGCTTTCTTAAAAGACATGGAAAAGAAGAAAAAAAAGGCGGCTTCGTGAAGCATTTTCGTAAAGAGCTGTTCTTTAATACGAAGACCCGTCGGGCATACGTCAATATCACAGCGCAAGTTCAGGAAGCGATCGATCAAAGCGGGATCAAGGAAGGTTTGTGCTTGGTCAATGCCATGCATATTTCCGCGAGTGTTTATATCAACGACGATGAGAATGGTTTGCTAGAGGACTATGACCGTTGGTTGGAGAAATTAGCGCCGCATGAACCGGTTAAGCAGTATAAACATAATGATACCGGCGAAGATAACGCGGACGCACATTTAAAGCGCCAGGTCATGGGCAGGGAAGTGGTTGTTGCTATTAGCGGCGGGAAATTGGATTTTGGGCCGTGGGAACAAATTTTTTATGGTGAATTTGATGGACGCCGCAATAAACGTGTGTTGATCAAGATATTGGGGGAATAACGTATGAGTTTAGTTGTTTTAGGGACAGTGGCATTAGACCATGTGAAAACACCTTCGGGCAGTAAAAAAGACATGCTGGGCGGATCGGCCGCGCATTTCTCCATGAGCGCGCGGCTTTTCACACCGGTGCATTTGGTGGCGGTCGTCGGCAAGGATTTTCCCGCCAGGCACCTGGATTTCTTGCGCCGCAAAGGCATTGATCTGACCTCTTTGGCGGTCGGCAACGGAAAAACGTTCCGTTGGAGCGGTGAATACAAGCGCGGCGATCTTAACACCGCCCTTACCTTGGGAACACAGTTGGGTGTCCTGGAAAAATATATCCCGGAAATAACGGACCATCAGAAGCATATGCCTAATTTATTTTTGGCGAACTTCGATCCGGACCTCCAGTTAAAATTATTAGGTCAGTTAAAATCCCCGCAATTGATCGGGCTCGACAGCATGAATCTGTGGATCAATATCAAGTTGAAGTCCTTAAAGCGTTTGATCAAGCAAGTGCATTTGTTCGTCGCTAATGACAGCGAGGCCAGGGCATTGACCGGGGAACATAATTTGATCATGGCGGCCAAAGCATTGGTGGCAATGGGCCCCCGGATGGTCGTCATTAAAAAAGGGGAACACGGGGTATTGTTCTACAGCAAGAATTTCATGTTCGCTTTTCCCGCATATCCGGTCACGAAGGTGGTCGATCCGACCGGTGCGGGCGATACCTTTGCCGGCGGGCTCATGGGATATTTAAGCAAGATCAATAAAGTGGATGAGCGTAATTTGCGCAAAGCGGTGTTGTATGCCACGACCGTTGCGTCATTTAATGTGGAGGGTTTTGGCATGGCCAAGACGGCGCCTTTAACCATGCGCGATGTTGAGGAGCGCATGAAACATTTAGTCAAGTTCTTTAGCGTGTGATATGGAACATATGACATTGATCGAGAAGATCGGGGTATTAGGATCCGTGGGGCTGCCGTTATGGAACATCCCGCTCATCATCAACATTCACAAACGCCGTTCATCGGCGGATCTGTCTGTGAGCTGGCTGGTCGGGGTATGGGTGTGTTCGCTGTTGATGCTGCCGAATGGTCTGACCTCGCATGATCTTGTTTTAAAAATTTTCAGCATTGTTAACATAACATTATTTTCAGGGGTGGTGATCGTTGCCTTCAAATACCGTAAAAAAGAATAGCGCAGAAAAAAAGATTGCAGCAACAAAGACTGTAGAAAAGAAGATCATACAGAAGTCCGGTATGGTCAGCATTGTCGGCCGCCCTAATGTGGGTAAATCGACTCTGCTGAATGCCATCATCGGTGAAAAGGTCTCCATTACCTCGAACATCCCTCAGACAACGCGTCAGCAGATCCGCGGGATCTATAACGATGAGCGGGGGCAGATCGTCTTCATCGACACGCCCGGGCTTCACTTAGGCGGGGATGGGTTGGATAAATTCATGAACCGTTCTTCCATGGGGGCGATGCAGGGCGTGGATGTGATCATCCACTTGGCTGATAGCAGCGAGGGAGTCGGCAAAGAAGAAGATTTTGTGGTCAATCAACTCAAGAAATTAAAGACGCCCATCATCGTGGGCTTGAATAAAGTGGATTATAAAAAAGGCAAGTGCATTCAGGAATACATTGAGCTCTGGGAGCGGTCCACGGGAAAATCGATCCATGAAATAAAGAACCTTACGCTGCTGCCGATGTCGGCGCTAAAAAATACCAACGTGGATAAATTATTGGACATGATCTTTGAATTGCTGCCTGAGGGGCCGTTGCTTTATCCGGATGATATCATCACCGACTTGCCCCAGCGCCTGGCCATGGCGGACTTAGTCCGGGAGAAATTATTTCAGACCATGCGGGAAGAAGTACCGCATTCGATCGCGGTCAAGATCGAGCATGTCAGCCCGCGCAAAGGCAAGATATTGTTGATCAAGGCTATGATCATCGTCGAGCGTGAAACGCAAAAAGAGATCGTCATCGGTAAAAAAGGCGCGGTGCTTAAGGACATCGGCACGGCAGCGCGCGCGGATTTAGAAGAGCTGGTGGGGCAAAAAGTTTTCCTCGAATTGTATGTAAAGACTTCTAAGAACTGGAGGGATAATCCCTCGATCTTAGAAGAGATGGGTTATATTTTCGAAGGGGCGGCATGCTAGATAATCGACAGATGGGGACGGTGGTCGCTCGCTTGAAGGAAGCCATGCGCGGCCTGCCGGACCCATCGGTCACCTTGGTCGGCAAGCGATTCCAAAGCCCTTTTCTGGTCCTGATCTCATGTTTGTTGTCGCTACGCACCAAAGACACCACCACCTTGCCTGTCTGTGAAAAATTATTCCCCAAGGTCAGTACCATTGATGGTTTTTTGAAGTTAAAGCCCCAAGAAATAGAAAAGTTGATCTATCCCGTCGGGTTTTATAAAACCAAGGCCCGCACGATATTGGGCATATGCCAGGAACTAAAAGCTCGGTTTAACAGTGAAGTCCCATCGACACTGGAGGAATTGCTGACGCTCAAAGGGGTGGGGCGCAAGACCGCGAATTTGGTCCTGACCGAGGGTTTTGGAAAAATGGGGATGTGTGTTGATACCCATGTGCACCGTATTTCCAATCGTTTAGGATATGTTAATACCCGCGATCCGGAAGGAACAGAGTTTGCGCTGCGAAAAAAGTTGCCATTAAAATATTGGATTGAGTATAATGCCCTTTTAGTAACCTGGGGGCAAAATGTATGTGCCCCGATCTCGCCGTGGTGCAGTAAATGCCCGGTCAACACTATATGTCAGCGTAAGGGTGTGGGTAAAAGCCGATGAAGTTATTCCTTTATTTTTCACATTTGATCGGGATGGATGTGCTTGATGCAAAGGGGGAGTATGTGGGGGGATTGCATGATCTGATCATGAACCCCCATGGGGATATTTATCCGCGCGCGACCGATCTGATCGTCGCCACCCGTCAATGGCGCAAACAATACGCGCGCATCAAATGGGAAGATGTGGTCTATATCGAAGATGAGATCCGCCTGAAGGTCGAAGCGGATAAAGTTGTGTTCGAACCCCAGCTGATCAAATGCGATTTTACGCTCCGCCGGGATATCCTGGACCAGCAAGTCGTGGATACGGATGATCAGCGTGTTGTGCGCGTCAATGATATCCATTTATTACGGGTCGAGAATCAATTGTATGCGGCACACGTCGATGTCGGCTTGCGCGCCCTGGTGCGAAGGTTGGGATGGACGTTCGTGATGGACCAGTGCGTTAAGATCGTTAATCCTAAGGCCCCCTATCTTAACCATGAAGAATTGATCTCCTGGAAAAATACCCAGATCCTGCCGAAATTAGGACGGATGAAAAGTGTTGTGAAGCTTGATGTCAAAAGCAATAAACTAGCGTCGATACCGCCGGCTGCGCTGGCTGAGATCATGGAAGACCTGGATGTTTTCGCGCGGGTGTCGTTATTCAAGTCCCTCGACAGCAATTTGCAGAACAAAGTGTTCACGGACATGACATTAGGGTATAAAACGGAGCTGATCGATCAGTTAGAAAAGAAAGAGATCGCTGTTCTGATCACCAATATCCCCGCGGATGAAGCCACTGACTTGCTGATGAAATTGCCTCGTAATCGCACCCACGAGCTGATGAGTGAATTAGGGACGGAAACAAATAAGAAGTTAAGGAAGCTCTTGAGTTTCGCCAAGGATTCTGCGGGCGGCTTGATGACCACGGAATACCTGACGGTCAGGCCGGATGCAACCGTCGAAGATGGTCTTAGGAAGATCAAGGAGAACGCGAATTTCCCCGGCAGCATTTTCTTTTTATATGTGGTCGATGAGAACCATAAATATTATGGCACCACCTCATTGCGCCATTTTATCAATGAGGATCCCCACAAGCGATTGATCGAGACCTGTTATACCGAGAATGTTTACGTGTACACCGATGCGACGGTCGAGGAAGTGGCGTTGTTATTGGAGCGGCACAAGACATCATCGATCCCTGTCCTTAACCACGAGGATATCCTGCAGGGTGTCATCACGATCGACGACGTTATGGAAGAGCTGATCGCCTTAGTCTGGTCAAAGTATAAAGAAAAATTATGATTCGATCCGTTTTTTCAGGGCCAAATTCATTTGCCTGAAACCAGCGCTCATGTTCTTTTTTAAGAAAGGATAGAGGAACGGGATCAATATGCCTTGGAATGTCTCGCGCTGAATGAACAATGTTTTTCCCTCGGCAACGTGCTTGATCACAAAAGAATGGTCACCGTCCATGAGACCGGGCATGAATAAATGTCCTAACCAGGAAAATTCTGTAGCATGGGCCACGGCAGTTACTTTCAGGGTATAGTTACACGCGGCCAGCCCCGGAGGGGTAAGGCGTATATTTAAAGATGATCCCGGTGTTGGTGTTCCTTCAATGAATGGAATAAGTGGGTTCCATTGTGGATAATGCGTAAAATCCATGAGGCAATCCCAAATGACAGCGGCAGGGGCGTTGATCTCGATCTGATCTTCAATGGTAAGCATGTTGTATTTTATACCTAATCAAAAGATTTTGATGGTATTTTTGAGAAAATTTGATAAATTTAATCACGTTATATGAGAAAAATAATCGGTATTACCTATGATTTAAAAAGTGACTGGCAGCCGTCGGCCAATGACCCGATCGATGCGTCGGCGGAGCTGGATAGTGTTGGGACGGTTGAGGCCTTGAAAGCGGCGTTTGAATCAGCGGGACATCAGGTCCAGTTGATCGGTAATGCGCGCAATCTATTGAAAGCGTTGCCGAATTTAAACGTGGATCTGGTGTTTAATATCGCGGAAGGTCATTATGGCCGTAACCGTGAGTCGCAGATCCCGGCTATCCTGGACCTATACCGCATTCCTTTCGCCGGTGCGGATGCGCTGACGCTGGGTGTTACTCTCGATAAGGTCGTTGCCAAGAAATGTTTTGTTGCGGACGGGGTGCCGACTGCCCGTTATTTTAAAGCCACGTCGCACGATGATCTAAAAGTGCTTAATACCATTGGTTACCCGTTATTCGTTAAGACCTTGCATGAAGGGACATCAAAGGGTATAACCGCGGATTCCCGGGTTGAGAACTTGACTCAGCTTAAAACGCAGGTGGACCGCATTTATAAGGACTATCATCAGCCGGCCTTGGTGGAGGAATTCATCAAAGGTTCGGAATATACCGTCGGGGTTATCGGTAATGACAAACCGGAAGCCATGCCGGTGGTGCAGTATGCGATCGGCGGAAAAACGGATCTTGGCAATGAATTTTATACGTACAATTATGTGGCTGAAAAGAAGGTCAATCATATTTGTCCGGCGCCCATTAATGGAGCGTTGGCGAAAAAGCTGCAAGATATAGCGTTAAAGGCGTATAAGAGCGTTGATTGCCGTGATTTTGGCCGCGTGGATTTTCGTGTGGATGAAAAAGGATCACCATATGTACTGGAGATCAATCCCTTACCGAATTTAAATCCTGATGATGTTTTTGTTTTATTTGGAAAAGTGAAGGGAATGTCGTATAATCAGATCATTCTTAAGATATTGGACCAGGCGCTGGAGCGTTTGGCGTTAAATACCACGGAGGCCTCATCTCTAAAATGAATCCTGTTACTGCGATCGTCAGCGAAGAACAAGCATTAGCTGCAGAACCTATTTCCCAAGGACCTCACATCCCGTTATCTCCCGATGAAGAACGGATCATTCGTCTTTATCCTGGTGCGACATTGGCAGATTGGGAGGATTGGCGCTGGCAGATCCGTAACCGGGTGCGTACTTACGATCAAATTTCCCGTTTTATGAAATTAACGCCCAGTGAAGAAAAAGGCGTTAAAGGGGCTGGCGATAAATTGACCATGTCCATCCCGCCGTATTTCGCGGCGCTCATCGATACGCATGATGTGGGTTGTCCTATCCGTTTGCAATCGGTGCCTCAGGCCGAGGAATTTCTGACCGCTCCGGAAGAAATGCTGGACCCGTGCGGGGAAGATAAAAGTTCTGCCGTGCATGGGCTGGTGCACCGTTATCCTGACCGTGTCCTGTTCTTGGTTAACGAAATGTGCGCCATGTATTGCCGCTATTGCACGCGCTCACGCATGGTCGGCGACGGAAATCATACGTTAAATACCGGCACCTATGATGCCGCGCTTAATTATATCCGTAATCACAAAGAGATCCGTGATGTGCTCATTTCCGGCGGTGATCCGCTGACATTAGGGGACCGCATGCTGGAATATCTGATCTCAAGCGTTAAGGCGATCCCTCATGTAGAATTCGTGCGCATCGGCACCCGCATCCCGGTCACCTTGCCTCAACGGGTGACGCCGGAATTAATCGCGATGTTCAAGAAATATTCACCGCTTTGGATGAGCATCCATTTTAATCACCCCAAAGAAATAACCCCTAGGGTCAAGCATGCGTGTAATATGATCGCCGATGCCGGTATTCCCATGGGCAGTCAGACGGTTCTACTGCGCGGCGTCAATGATAAGCCAGAGATCATGAAAAAACTATTCCATGAGCTCTTAAAGATCCGCGTGCGCCCGTATTACATTTATCAATGCGATCCGATCGTCGGGTCCAATCATTTTCGCACCTCGGTCGCGACGGGCATCAACATCATGGAAAATTTACGCGGCCACACCACCGGGTATGCCGTTCCGACCTATGTCATTGACGGTCCCGGCGGCGGCGGGAAGATCCCCGTTGCCCCGAATTATATCGTCAAGAGCGAAGGCGGGAAACACACGGTCCGCAATTTTAAGGGCGAAGAATACATTTACGTTGATCCAACCTACTAGCCGTTTATGCCGTTGCTTTATGGGTGATGAATTCCGCCGAATGAGCGTAATAGTGTCAGGCTTATGATCCCAAAAAACATCATCGATCCAAATATCGTTAACCAGGAATGGGATTACATTGTCATTGGGACGGGTATGGGTGGAGCCACCATCGGGCACGCCTTGGCCAAGGCGGGGAAACGCGTTCTCTTTCTTGAAAAAGGAGAGGATGTCACGGCTAATCCCGCTGTTATGAAGGGTAACTTTTTAGAAGGGATGACGCCTGCCCCGGAGCATGGAGGGGAAATAGCATATCGCAATGCCGGGCGTTCTCATGAAAAGATATGGGACGTGTTCAAGCAACGTCCGTTGCAGCCGCTGTTAGGTTCCGGCACCGGGGGTTCTTCGGCATTGTATGGCATGGTCATGGAGCGTTTTTGGCCGCAGGATTTTGAACCCCGCCGTTATTTTCCGAGCATTGACCCGAAGTCTTCTTTGCCGCAACGTTGGCCGATCACATTTGATATGATGGAGCCTTATTATCGCCGGGCAGAGAGCTTGTATCGTGTCAGTTGTTCTATCCCGGACCCGTTACGCAAAGAACAAACGTTCGCTTATTTACCAAGCCCTGCCCTGCCCCATAAAAGTGCCAGGCTCGCTAATTTTCTAAAGCATAAAGGATTACATCCATATTTTTCTCCCTTGGCGTTAGACTGGGTGTCGGGCTGTCGCTTCTGTCAAAGTTTCTTGTGCGATAAGGGATGTAAGAATGATGCTCAAAAGATCTGTTTAGAACCGGCCAGAAAAGAGCATGGTGCTGTTCTTGTGCCTTGTTGCGAGGTGACGCGATTGGAGGCCGACGGCCGACGGGTAACGCAAGTTGTCGCGCAACATGAGGGAGAGCGCGTTGTATTCACAGGTAAGAATATTATCTTGGCTTTAGGAGCCTTAAAAACGCCCTTATTGCTCCAGCGTTCAACATCTGAAGCCTATCCTCGGGGTTTAGCCAATAGCTCGGGGCTGGTGGGGCGCAATTTGATGCGTCATTATATCGACCTTTTGGCGATATTTTCGCGTTCCCCATTTCCAAAGCATTTCACTTTAAAAGAATCATCATTCAATGATTTTTATGTATTTGAAGGTCAAAAATACGGCACGGTGGGATCATTTGGGCATATGCCGCCGACGTATATGATCCTTGAGGATATCGAGAAAGAATTAGAAACAACAAGATCGGCGTTCTTACCGTTCTTTAAAGCGACCAGGGCGGTGATCGGGTGGTTTTTGGAGCGGTTCTTCGCCATGGCGGGATATTTTACGTTAATCCATGAGGATCTGCCATATGAGGATAATCGCGTGTATTGGGATGAAGGATCACACGGGACGCGGATCGCGGTCGAGTACAAGATCAGGGAGGCGGAAGCCAAACGCATCGGCCGTTTTCGGGAAATGACCATCCGGGCATTGTCGCCAAATCCGACCATGCTGTTGCCGCAGGCCGATAATCTCAAATTCTTAGCCCATGCAAGCGGAACCTGCCGTTTCGGCGATGATCCCAAGACCAGCGTCCTGAATAAATATAATCGCGCCCATGACCTGGATAATCTTTATATCGTGGATGCTTCATTTTTCCCCTCCAGCGGAGGCACGAACCCCGCCCTGACCATCGCCGCTAATGCCCTGCGCGTTGCCGATCACCTGCTTGCACAAAATTAACCTGCTTTTAATTAACGCGGTAAATTGGCATATAAAAAGGATATATGTTACGCTTTTTTATGTTCCGAAAATGGCTTTGTTTTATCCTTTCTTTATGTTTATTGCCGTTACCGCAAGCCCATGCCGCAGTGATGGTTATGGATCTGCCTGTTCCCGGGGCAATGGTCAATTTAAGCCCGGCATATCAGCCGGCGATCATCAAGGGGATCACGGTTCATCAAGACAATCCATTCCTGTTTGATTTTCTGGTGGATGTCGGCCAGGATAATATGCGGGGAGATGCTTTAAAGCAGGAAGGCGAGAAGCTGATCAAATATTTTTTAGCTACCCTGGCCATCCCTGAGAAAGACCTGTGGGTCAACTTAAGCCCCTATGAAAAAGACCGCACTGTGCCGGAAGCTTTGGGCCAGACCGACATGGGCCGCGATCTATTAGCCCAGGACTATATTCTCAAACAGTTAACCGCTTCCTTGATATACCCCGAGAAAGAGTTGGGAAAGAAATTTTGGGACAGGATCTATCAACAAACTCAAGCAAAATATGGCAGTGTAAATATTCCGGTGAACACTTTTAACAAAGTCTGGATCATGGCCGATAAGGCAGAGGTTTTTGAACATGGTCAAACGGCATTGGTGACAGGTAGTCATTTGAAGGTCATGTTGGAGGAAGATTATTTGGCAACGAAAAAGCACGCCGCGGGTGGCACTGAAGCTGTTTCTTTTGCCCGCAGCGCAAGGGGGACAATGGCTTCAACCCCTGCTACCCCACGGGGGGATGGGTGGAGCGAGGACAAAAGAAACAGTTCAGTGACAGGACCCGCTCATGTCCAGAGAGAACAGGCTCAGATCGTAGCGCAGATCATCCGCAGCATCGTATTTCCTGAACTCGAAAAAGAGGTCAACACCGGCAAGAATTTTGCTAGTTTAAGACAAATATTCAATTCGATCATTTTAGCGTCCTGGTACAAAAAGAATCTTAGAGCCTCCTTGTTAAATCAAATATATTCCGATCAAGCCAAGATCAATGGCATCGATCTTAAGGATAAGACGATCAAACAACAAATCTATGACCGTTATCTGCAAGCATATAAAAAAGGCGTGTTTAACTATATTAAGGAAGAACCGGCGGGGGCATCATTGCCCCGCAAATATTTCTCCGGCGGGGTAATGGCCAAGGTGAATTTAGCCATGGCCGCGCCTGATGCAGCAAGGACCGTCATACGTTCCCTTGACGATCATGCCATGGTGACGATGAATGTGCAATTCTCCGATCAATCAAAATCACAAGTAACGAATCGTGACGATGGCATCGACACGGCAATGCTGACCAAAGTTGATCCGGAGACATTAAAAGATTTCAATGTTTCACCCCCTAAGGCTTTACTGGAAACGGCTTTTGATGGAATCAGTCAAAGCCTTTGGAGGGATGGGTTAAAAAAGCTGGCGCAATTAGGGGTGCTGGCATATCCCGATGATGATGGTCTTATACTGCGCATCAGGGTTGGGGGGAGTCTTCTCTATAGCGGTCAATCAAACAGTACGGTGGGGCAGAAGATAAACGAATTACTTGGGATCTTGGGGCTGGAATTAAAAGGCTTTTCATCAACGTCAATGCATGTGGAAAAATACAGCAAAGAAAGGGGGAAGGCGTTTGAATATTCGTTATGGTCAACCAGCATGGTCCCCAGCACCGCTGTTTCCGCAAAAAGATTGGAGCAAGACCAATGGATCGTTTTTGAGGGGAAGTATCGTGTGCCCAGAGCGTTATACAGCAATAATGCCATGTTATCCGAGCAAGCGGGGCAGTTATTAGGGGTACTTGGGGCTGAGGATCTTGACAGGGTTCCTTTAGGACAGGCATTTGTGTGGTTTGATCAGTTAAATGCCCTGCGGATGCAGTATGAGCACAACATTCGCGGAGGTGGATTAAGTCATAATGACGGCCTTGTGTCGGATCTTGGGCGCATTGAAGGAGCGTTGCACCGGGTCAAGGAACGTTTTTATGAACCTGTTTCCTGGAAAGATTATGATCCTGAAGTGTTTGAGCCTTTGGTGGAATACAACGATCTTACGTGGGAGTCTCAATTCACCTTACAGAAGATCATTAATTTAAGGGGAGCGATCAAAAGAAACGCAGAGCAGTGGGCGTTCATCCTTGCCACGTTAGAAAAGAAGCTGATATTCTGGAGTGAGGTTGCGCAGGCGGAGGTTCCGCCTTTGGCATTTGATATCGAGAAAGTGATCCAAGAGCTAGGGGAAGTTGATCTTAATGACGCACAGCTCAAGGCGATGATATTACGCTATTCTTTTGGGCTAATGTCATTGACTGAAATATTGTTATACGTGAAGGAGCATCAAGGTCTCGACGCAATAGTGATACCTTCCAATAATCAACAGATATTTGATAAAGGGATCGAGGTATTGATCTGGCATGGGCTTAGCTTGAAACGGGCCATGGCATGGATGTATGAATACGCACAAGATATCAACAGAAGCAAAGCAAGGGCAGCGGATGTGCTCAGGAGAAAATTGAAAGATTTTTATCAAGAACATAATTTTGTTTTCTACCGAGAGATCGCTGCCTTGTTAATGAATAAGATCGATCCTGAGAATGCGAATCCGGCCATGTTCTCGAAGTCACAAAGAATTATAACGTCTACTGTTGTTTTTTCTGTCCTTGGCTTAGCCGGGGCAGATGTTTTTGCCATGACCGGAGGAAGGGATGAATTTTGGAATAGGTTTGAGACTTATTTTAACTGGTTAGCCGGAATTGGGTTGGTATACGGGGTGGGAGTATTTAATAAATGGATTTCAAAAAGAAAACAGAATGAATTAGATCGGCATCACGCGAGGAATGTGGCAATTGATCCTGATCTTGGCGAATTTGGTTCGTCTGAAGCATCTGGCTCGACTGATGCCGCGATGAGCGCGAAAGATTTAAACATCTATCGTAATCCAACGGATAAGATCAAGTCTTTTGTGAATAGCAACGGTGGTATTGACTTAAAAGATGCGTCGGAGCGCACAGGTGTTCGTAAAGAAGGAGCGGGGGTTGTATTTGATGTGGATCCTGCATTTATTGAGCGCGTGAAACGGGATGGGATCGAGGGGTTAACGCCGGTGATATTGCGCATCGTGCCGGTATCGAGCCTATGGCCTTTATTGGGCCTGACAGCCCCCACGGCGATTTTTAATTTGACAAAAGAAACAAAGTAAATATAATACACGAACATTTCAAACATCAACACTTGTAAGGAGTTGTGATTTTCATGTTGGAAGTCAAAATTAACGACAAGAACAGTTTCGAAAAAGCGATGCGTCAATTCAAGAAGCAATGTCAAAAGGACGGTTTTTTAGTCGAGCTCAAAGAACGCCGCTTTTACCTTAAGCCTTCCGAACGCAAACGCAAAAAAGGCAAAAGATAACTCTTTTGTAAGTCATGATCAAAGTCCGCCGGGCGCTTATTTCAGTCTCTGATAAAGTGGGCCTGCTTGATTTCGCCAAGGGTTTGTCCAAGCTCGGGGTTGAGATCATTTCTACAGGCGGCACAGCTGCGCTTTTGCGCACCAATAATCTCAAAGTCATTGAAGTTGCCGACTATACCGGTTTTCCGGAAATGCTCGATGGCCGCGTCAAGACCCTCCATCCTAAGATCCATGGCGGCCTTTTAGGACTGCGTGATGATCCCGAACATATCAAACAAATGGCGGAGCACGACATACAACCGATCGACATGGTTGTTGTTAATCTCTACCCCTTTGAAAAGACGGCCTCTAAGAAGAATGTCAGCTTAGAAGAGTGCATCGAGAATATCGATATCGGCGGGCCGTCCATGCTGCGCTCTGCGGCTAAGAATTACAAAAGTGTCGCGGTCATTTGTAATCCCGCGCGCTATGATGAAGTATTAACGGAGTTAGTCAATAATTCCGGCATCCTTTCCGATAAAGTACTGACCAATCTGGCCATTGAGGTTTTCGAACGCACCAGCGGTTATGATAATGCCATTTACGCGTTCTTAAGCAATCGTTTCAAGAGCGATAATGCTTTTTCCACCTTCCCTAAGGATTTCGCGCTATCTTTTACCAAGCAGCAGGATTTGCGTTACGGCGAGAACCCGCATCAGCAGGCCGCGTTTTACACCGAAGGGCGTAAGGCCGAGGGCTTAGCGGGATTAAAGCAGCTGCATGGGAAAGAATTATCTTTTAATAATATCCTGGACTTACAGGCGGCGGTGGATATTATTCGTGATTTTGATAAGCCGGCCGCGGTGATCGTTAAGCATAACAATCCCTGCGGGATCGCGGTGGATAAGAATTTGGACAAAGCTTTTGTGAAAGCATTTCAATGTGATTCATTATCTGCTTTTGGCGGGATCATTGGTCTTAATCGCAATGTGGATATTGCCACCGCGAAAGCGATCGTTAAAAGCGGTTTCATGGAATGTGTGATCGCCCCGGGTTTTGAAACGGCGGCACTGACCTTATTAAAAGAAAAAAAGAACCTGCGTTTATTAGAATTGGATATTTATGGCCTCCCGGTAGAGAAGTATGATTTCAAAAAAGTTTCCGGCGGCCTCCTGTTGCAGGAAAAGGATATACGCGTCTTGAGCGATGAGGATATCAAGATCGTTTCGAATATCAAGCCCACCAAATCTCAGTTGGAAGCCATGAAATTCGGGTGGACGTTTATCAAGCATGTGAAATCCAATGCCATTGCCCTTGTTAAAGGCACCCAGTCGATCGGTATTGGCGCGGGACAGACCAGCCGTGTTGATTCTGCGTTACATGCGATACGCAAAGCCGGGAAATTGGCTAAAGGCGCGGTGCTTATTTCCGATGCTTTTTTACCGAAGGCAGACACGGTGACCTTTGCCGCGAAAGCGGGGATCACGGCCATCATCCAAACCGGCGGCTCTATCGCTGACGCTGAAGTGATCGCCGAAGTCAATAAACGCAAGGTGGCGATGGTCACAACCGGTGTGCGTCATTTTAAGCACTAGTCTATTTGAGGTAGGCTTATGACTCCGCACGATTACCTGAATTCATTCACCAATTTTGAATCAAAATTAAATACCCTGACGTCGGAGGAATTCAGCCTAAGCCGCGTGGAAGAGCTGTTGAGTCATCTGGGCGATCCTCAAAATGATCTGAAGGTCATTCATGTTGCCGGCACCAAAGGCAAGGGCTCAACGTGTGCGTTCATCAGTTATATCCTTGCCAATGCCGGATACCGCGTGGGCCTTTACACCTCACCGCATTTACATCACCTCAATGAACGTATACGCATTCTCGATAAGGGCGTTTTGGTCTCGAAGGATGATTTTTACGGGATGATAAACGACGAACAACTCGGGGGTATCATTAACCGTATCCGTCCGCATATCGCGTCGTTGACCAATCGCGGCATAGCGCTTACCTATTTTGAAGTGCTGACGGTGATCGCCTTGGTTTATTTTAAAGAACAAGCCGTAGATTATGTGGTGCTGGAAACAGGGTTAGGCGGCCGTTTGGACGCGACCAATGTTGTTCCCTCGCTGGTAGCGGTGATCACGCCGATCAGTTTAGACCACACACATATTCTGGGCGATAATATTGAAGCGATCGCGGCAGAGAAAGCCGGTATCATCAAAAGTTTTACACATCATGTGGTGATCGCCCCTCAGGAAGAAAAAGCGCTCGATGTCATCCTGGCCCGTTGTCAAGAGTTTGGTATCACGCCGGTGATGGTGGAGGGTGAAATAGAGACCGATCAGGCAATATTGCTCAAGGGCGCCCATCAGCGTGTTAATGCGTCGGTGGCGGCACATGCCATTGAGGCGTTGAAAGTTTTTGGCAGCCCTGCGTATCCCGGTTTGATCCATCAGGCGATCGCCGTGACGAGATGGGCTGGACGTTTTGAACTTTTAAATGAGGATCCGGTGATCATTGCGGACGGGGCGCATAACGCTGCATCGGCCAGGGCTTTGGTCCGAACGGTGAAAGATTATTATCCGGATCAGCCGGTCATCGTTATTTTAGCCATGTCATCCGACAAAGACATAGCCGCGGTCGCGGCGGAAATAAAGCTGCTTGCGGACATTGTTGTTGTCACCAAGGCCGCGCATCCGCGCGCCCGCACCTTTAGCCGGCAGGAAGCACAGGAGCTGTTTCATCCCAAGCCTTGGTTCGTAACGGAAGATATCGCGCAGGCTATAACGCTCGCGCGGTCAAAAGCGGGTCCGGAACATTTGATCTTGATCACCGGTTCATTATTCATCGTGGCGCAAGCCAGAAAGCAGATCCATGTATCAGTTCAAAAGTAATGATGATACGATCGCGGCCATTGCCACTCCCCTTGGTGCGGGAGGAATAGGTGTGGTGCGTCTTTCCGGGCCGCAAGCGGTGAGCATCGCCGATGGCATTATTGTTCTAAAGAATAAGTCGATCCTTTCTCGATTAAAAAGTTTTTCTGTCGCGTTGGGATGGGTGATGGATAATGACCAGGTCCTGGATGAGGCCCTGATCACCGTCATGCGCGCTCCCAAGAGCTACACCACGCAGGATGTCGTTGAGATCAGTGTACATGGCGGTATTGTGACATTGCAGAATGTCCTTGCACTCACCTTAAGAAAAGGGGCGCGGTTAGCGGAGCCCGGGGAATTCACCAAGCGCGCGTATCTTTTTGGACGCATTGATCTACCCCAGGCAGAAGCTGTTTTAGACATCATTCACGCCAAGACAGCGGATTTTGCGCGGGTGAGCCAGCACCAGTTGAAGGGTGAGCTTTCCAGAGAACTTGCATCGATCCGCGAAGCGTTGATGTCCCTGTATATCCATGTAGAAGCGTTGATCAATTTTCCGGAGGACGATATTGATGCGGATGACCGGGCCCGTATTCAAGAACGTATCTTAGAGGCGCATGACAGGATAGGGCGTTTATTGATCTCTTCCCAGCATGGCCGCATCCTTAAAGAAGGGATCCGCATTGTTCTGTGCGGCAAACCTAATGTCGGAAAATCCATGCTGCTCAATGTTCTTCTAAAACAAGACCGGGCGATCGTGACGGCTATTGCCGGTACCACGCGCGATGTGCTGGAAGAAACAACGCAGATTAGCGGAATCCCGCTGCAATTGGTCGATACCGCCGGTATCTTGGAGCCCCGCGATCTTATTGAGGAGGAAGCGGTCAAGCGCAGCCATTTGTTCATCGACAGCGCGGATCTGGTCATGATGATCATGGATGCCAGCAGGCCGCTGGAGGATGGCGACCGTCTTTTGATCGATAAACTTCAAGGCCGCAGGCTCTTGGTAGTGCTCAATAAAACTGATTTACCGCAGGTCATTGATGAGGGGCAATTGCCCAAGGCCAAGACGGTTAAGATCTCCGCGCTACAGAAAACGGCGATTGAAGATCTTGAACGAGCAATCTTGGAGCAGGTCTACCAGGGGATTGAAAGCCCTGCCGGCGCCATCATTGTTACGAATGCCCGGCATATTCAGGCTTTGGAAACAGCGAAAAGTCTGCTCCAAGAAGCCAGCGCATTGGTTGCGCGTAAAGCTTCATGGGAATTCCCTTCGCACAATATCAAGGACGCGGTCAATCAATGCGATGCCTTGACCGGCCGCAATATTGATCAGGACCTCTTAGACAAGATCTTTTCCGAATTCTGCATTGGCAAGTAATTAAACAGTATTTTCTATAAAAAAGTTATAAACCCGCATTTTGCAAAAGCAAAATGCGCCCGTAGGGGCGGTTGTTGCAACTTGTTGCAATATGAGCGGTTATCCAGATAAGCGAACAAACCGTTGCATGCAACAAATAGTGCGATCGCCATCGACGGTAGGTCAGCTTCAATTTCAAAATCCGGGATAAATATTTTATTTTAAGAGGATAATTGTGGAAGATAAATTATACTCTAGAGAAGCAGGATGACTTTTATCGCAAAATGTGGGATAGAGGAGTTGCGGGTGTTTAACATAGCGTTACGAAATATCTTCAGACATAAAGCCAGGTCCATCGTGTCCTTGTCAATGATCGCTTTTGGCTGTGTGGCGCTCATGTTCATTGGCGGCTTTTTCGAGAATAATCTTTATCAGATGAGAGAGGGTTATATCAATGCCCACATCGGTCATCTGCAGGTCTTTCAGAAAGGGTTCAATAAGAATAGCGCCATATCGCCATATAAGTATTTGATCAAAGATCCGCAGGTCATCGCGGATGCTATTGCGAAATTTCCTGAGATCAAGTCTATTGGTTTCCGTCTGCAATTCGCGGGGCTTATCAGCACCGGACAGTCCTCTGCGCCGTGCTGGGTACAGGGGGTGGACCCGCGCTTTGACCGGACTTTTAAAATGAAAGATTATAAGGACCTAAAAGACTTCATTAACCATAAAGATGTTTATGGGATCGGTGAGGTCACCACGGGAGATGGATTAAGCGTCGATGATGCCTTTACGACCATCGTTGGGATCGGGTTGGCCGACGCGTTAAATGTCGCTCCGGGAACGTATGTCACCGTCATGAATACGACGATTCAGGGCGGGAATAATGCCATGGACCTCAAAGTTCAGGGAATTTTACAGACCGCATCGAAAGATTTCGATGATATTTTTCTTCGGATCCCCCTGGCAACGGCTCAGAAAATGCTCAATACACATGCGGTACAGAACATTGTGATCAAGCTCAACCGCACGGAAGATACGGTGATGGTCAAGGAAAAATTGGAACGGTTGTTCGCAAAGGAGCATTTTGATCTAGAGATAAGGACGTGGGATGACATTTCTGATTTTTATGTAAAGACGGTGAAGCTTTTTGATACGTTCCATTGGGTGATGCGCATCGTGATCTCGATCGCGGTCATTCTGGGGATATTTAATACGATGAATATGGCGGTCATGGAGCGTTTCAGCGAGATCGGCACCATCATGGCCATGGGTGTCAAGCGCGAGGGGATCCTGAAGTTGTTCTTATATGAAGGGCTTTTATTGGGGCTTATTGGCGGGATCTTGGGCGTGCTTTTTGGCTGTGTGTTCCTGTACTTTATCGGAGGCATCGGCATTGTGATGCCTCCTCCTCCGGGTACAACGTCCAGTTGGTTATCACAGCCATCGATCGTCGGTGATGTTGTTGTTTTCGCGTTCATATTATCGATCGTGATCGGAGGGATGTCGTCTTTGGTACCGGCGCTGAAAGCGTCGCGTTTGACGATCGTTGAGGCGCTGCGTTATCGTTGAAGCAGGTGTATTAAAACGAGGAGAGGTGTTATGAAAGGGATCATTCTAGCAGGGGGAAGGGCCACGCGCCTTTATCCCGTCACGCGCGGCGTGTGCAAGCAATTATTGCCGATCTATGACAAACCGATGATCTATTATCCGCTATCGGTATTGATGTTAGCCGGCATCAAGGACATTTTGATCATTGCGACACGGAGCGATGTCCCTAAATTCCAGAATTTACTGGGGGATGGCAGTGAGCTCGGCATTAAGATATTTTATGCCGTGCAGGACGACCCTAAGGGTATCGCGCAGGCTTTTTTAATAGGAGAGTCGTTCATTGACGGAAAACCGGTGGCGTTGGTCTTGGGTGACAATATCTTTTATGGGTATGGATTGACCGGTAGTTTGAAGAAAGTCGTTTCATTGAAAAAAGGAGCGACGGTGTTCGCTTATTATGTAAGGGATCCGCAACGTTATGGGGTCGTTGATTTTGACAAGGACTTCAAAGCCCGTTCCATTGTTGAAAAACCACTTGCCCCAAAGTCCAATTGGGCAGTGACAGGCTTGTATTTTTATGACAGCCGGGTGTGTGAATATGCCAAAGCGTTAAAGCCGTCAAAGCGGGGAGAATTAGAGATCACGGACCTTAATAATATTTATCTGAAGCAGAAAAGTTTGAATGTCCAGGTGTTAGGACGGGGATATGCGTGGCTAGATACCGGCACGTATGATTCGCTCATTGATGCATCAGTATTTATCAAGACGATCCAGGAACGGCAGGGACTGAAGGTGGGCTGTGTCGAGGAGATCGCTTTTAAACAAAAATGGATCGATCGAAAACAATTATTGAGTTTAGCTCAAGCCATACCGACGGAATACGGGGAATACTTAAAACAGGTGGTCACACATGAATAAAAAGATCCTTATCGTGGGCGGTGGTTATATCGGCCGAAGATTGGCGAAGGCCTTAGATGCGCCGCTTACCGCGCGCCGGGTTGTCACCTATAATGATGTTGAGGCGCTCATCAAGAAATATAAACCGCAGGTGCTGATCAATGGCATCGGTCACACGGGAAAACGTAATGTGGATGATTGTGAAGCGGTCGTTGAGAAGACATTGCATGCCAATACCTATGTTCCGATCCTGATGGCGGAGGCGGCCTTGCGGCACGGTATTAAATTGGTACATATCAGCAGCGGGTGCATTTATCATTTTAATTATAAAAAACAACAACCTATCCAGGAAGAACGCGCGCCGGATTATTACGACCTATTCTATAGCCGCACGAAGATCTACGCGGAGGACATGCTGATGCGTTTGGCTAACGGCAAACACGTCAATGTCCTCATTGCCAGAATCCGCGTCCCATTGGATAATACGCCGCATCCTAAGAATTTATTGACCAAGCTCATTAAATACCGCAAGGTCATCGATGCTCCGAATTCGGTTACCTATATCCCGGATTTTATCAAAGCGTTACAACATTTGATCGCCCGTGATGCCAAGGGTATCTTTAATATTATGCTTAAGGATGGTTTGAATTATCCGGACCTCATGGACATTTATGCCAAGAAAGTCCCCGGTTTTAAGTATGACACCATTGATCTGAAAAAATTGAACCTAAATCGTACCAGCTTATTGATGTCGGTGCATAAACTCGAGAAAACAGGGTTCAAGGTGCGTCGGGTCAAGGATGTGCTGAACGAATGTGTCGATGGTTATGTTAACTCTAAATAACATGTTGAATAAGAAAGAGCGCTGTCTATGTTATCCAATATCCAGAAGATCTTAGATAAAGCACGATGGGCGCCTAGCGGTGATAATGAACAGCCTTGGCGTATACAGATCACATCATCGGATTCATGTGATGTTACTGTCGGTTATTTTTTAGACACGCCGTTTCATTTAAAACGTATTCCTGATCAGATTGCTTTAGGCAGTTTGCTGGAGACTTTTCATATTGCCGCAAGTGATCTTGGTTTTCAGGTCCAATGCAATGTGAAAGAGCGTACAGATGCGGCACCGATCTATCAGCTTAGCGTTGTCGCGGCACCGGATGTATCAAGGGACCCGCTTGCTGATTTTATTGAAAAACGCGCCGTGAACCGTTTTCCTTATTCGCGCAAGTCTCTCTCGGAGGATCAGAAGCAGCAGGTGCAGAAGAATTTACCGTCCGGGTATACGATGATCTGGTTCGAAGAGAACCGGCGGATGGATTTTGCAAACCTTGTTTTCCAGGCGGGCGTCATCCGTTATGCGCTCCCGGAAATGTTCGCTGTTCATTCTAAGATCGTTGATTGGCAAAAGGACCTGAGTCCCGATAAAGTTCCATCCAAAGCCATGGGTGTCCCGCTTGTTTTTCTGCCGCTGATCAAGTGGTTACTGGCAAAGCCGGAACACATGGAGGGATATAATCGTTTTTTTAAAGGGGATGTATCAACGGCATTACAGCTGGAATTCCTTCCTAGCATTTTATCTGCCGCCGGGATCGCGATCATCGCGGATAAAGCGCCGGTAACGCCGCAGGACTGGGTGCAGGCAGGGCGGGCCATCCAGCGTTTTTGGCTTACCGCGGCATCATTGGGATTATCCCATCAGCCGGCTTTTACGCCGCTGATATTCTCGAAATATGTCGATCAAGGATCACCGTTGTCTTTGGTGGAGGCGATCAATATCAAGAATAAGAAATTATGCCATGATCTTGCCGTGCTTTTAGGAGGGGACGCACAAAAGCACAGGGCGATATGGATGGGAAGGGTTGGTTTTGCTAAGCCGGTTACGTCGAGGTCCGTACGTCTTTCATTGGAGGATCTTCTTCACAGATAGGAATCAATATGTCATTAATACAGATCAAAGCGCTTAATAAAAGTTATTTCCTGAATAAAAACAGGATGGATATCTTAAAAGGGATCGATCTGACGGTCGAGAAGGGCGAGTTCCTGGCGATCGCGGGGCCGTCGGGCAGCGGTAAGACGACCCTGCTTAACATCATCGGCGCGATCGATAATCCAACGTCGGGGCAAGTGTTCATCGACGGCAGGGAAATTTCCGCCTTAACGAGCGATGAATTGGCGGATATGCGGGCCCAAAAGATCAGCTTTATTTTTCAGAACTTCAATTTATTGCCGGTGTTGACAGCGGTCGAGAATGTTGAATTCCCGCTGTTATTAAAGACAATGCCTGCCAATGAACGCCGCCAAAAAGCCCTGGCCGCGTTGGATTCGGTCGGGTTATCGCGTTTTTCCAGGCATAAACCCATGGACCTAAGCGGCGGCCAGCAGCAGCGGGTGGCGATCGCTCGGGCCATGGTCCGGGAGCCTTTATTTATCTTAGCGGATGAGCCCACCGCTAACCTTGATCATAAGACCGGTGAGGAAGTTATTGCGTTAATGAAACAAAGCAGCCGGGAAAAGAAAATAACGTATATTTTTTCCACTCATGACCAAAAGGTCATGGATCAGGCCGATCGGGTAGTCCGCATCTGGGACGGGGTGATCACGGCATGATGTTCGTTCTCGCTTTGCGTAATATTTTTCGCCACAGGACAAGGTCGTTGATCACCTTATCGACGATCTTGTTCGGCTGCACCGCGTTGATATTCGTAGGCGGTTTTTTTGATAATGTATTCTGGCAAATGCGCACCACGATGATACAGAGCCAAACAGGTCATTTGCAAGTTTACAAAAAAGGTTTCTTAAAGAATGGGAAAACAGACCCGTACGCGTATTTCATCGATGATCTTCCGCGGGTGGAGACGCTGGTTAAGGATATCCCGGAAGTGGATTACGTCGCCGGACGCATCCAATTCGCCGGACTTTTAAGTACCGGAGAGACGACCGTCTCATTTTATGGCCAGGGCATTGATCCTGCGCGGGAAAAGACAATACAAAGCAAAGACACGCTAGATCTGAAGAAGTTTTACCGTCGTCCGGATGTGGGAGTTCCGGTCGTAGATCAAGGGGAAGGATTGGCTGTCAATGACAAGAACCAAGTGTTGATAGGCAGGGGCTTGGCCGAGACCATGGAAGCCCGCCCGGGGATGAATGTCACGCTGTTGACCGATACAGTCGATGGCTCGACCAATGCCATGGATATGAATACCAAAGGGGTATTTTACACGGCCGTGAAGAGCTACGACGATATTTTCCTGAGGGTTCCTTTGACAACCGCCCAGAAATTATTGAATACCGGATCGGTCCAATCGCTGGTCGTTTTCTTGCACCATACGGAAGATACGGCTAAGGTGAAAGAAAAGATCGATGCGATCATCTTGAGGGAACATTTGGACCTGGAAGTGAAGCGATGGGAGGATGTTACCGATTTTTATCATAAGACCGTGTTATTGTTCGACACGTTCCATTTGATCATGAGGATCGTTGTATCGATCGTTGTTATTCTTGGAGTATTCAATACCATGAATATGGCGATGATGGAAAGGATCAGCGAGATAGGGACGCTGATGGCCATGGGCATGAAAAGAAAAGCTATATTGATGCTTTTTATGACGGAAGGATTCCTGTTAGGCACGATCGGCGGAGTTGTAGGCATTACCATCGGCAGTGCCATTGTGCATATGATCGCGATGGTGGGCATTATGATGCCGCCCGCTCCCGGGGGCACGATCGTTTGGTTATCAGAGCCCAGCATTGTTCCCAGTGTTTTGTTCTCTACGGTCATCCTATGTGTGTTCATCGGGGTGATCGCTTCTTTCTTCCCAGCGTATAAAGCATCTCGATTGGTCATTACGGATGCCCTCCGTTATCGGTAGTTCCTTAGAAACGAAGCCTTTCGGGTCTACAGCACTATTTCCTGATATTCGCGATTCTTTTGTTAAGCCTATCCAAAATAATATTGTTTAAACTGTTTTGTTGATCTTAGGAAACGTTTTCCTGGAATCAGCCTGCTCACCTTGTTTTCATCAAATCTCATGCTAAACTTTAAGAAGCAGGCGCTGTGTGGACTTAAGGGGGAGGACCCATGATTTTCAAGCAGTCTCAGTTGACCGGTACTGTTAGTCCTTTTGATAGCTTGGAAGAAGACATTCGCAGCATATCTTCCCGCATCATCAAAGTATTGTTTATTGATGAGTTGCGCCGCGAGGAACGTGTTGAGAAGCGCATGCCGGTTTATTATCATTTCCCGCACGAAAAGCAGTATTGGACTTTATCCCAAACAATTAATATTTCACGCAGCGGCCTGTGTATCTTGATCGATCGACCCGTGGCTATCGGTGAAACTATCGAGATCGAGATCGGCCGGAAATTAATGGATACCAGGGAAGTTTTTCAGATACTGGGTAAAGTCGTTGATGTAACGGTCGATAAGGATAATAGAACGCTTTGTCATATCGCGTTATTAGAGAAAAAGGTCACTTTTCATCGGATCAATAATGTTTTATGGAGCCTGGCCGATATCAATTGCTGGTTCTTGGAGAAATATACCCTGGGTTGTCAGGGGATGGATGTTGATGATCTGGAAGAATTAAAAGCCGCGTATCGTTTGGTATACCAAGAGTATTCTGCGCGTAAATTATGTGTGCCAAGCGAAGAACAAATGTTCTATAACGCGTATAGTTTTGTGCCTGGCTCCCGGACGTTCGCGTTAAAAAAAGGAGAGGACTTATTGGGGACCATTTGTCTGGTGGCGGATTCTCCGATGGGCTTCCCAATGGAATCAATATTCCCGGAGGAAATACAGAAACTAAGGAATGAAGGAAGGCTAATTGCCGAGGTGGGGGCATTGTCGTTAAACTCAAAATTTATCGACATGAAGAAACATTCTTTTAAGAACTTTAAGAAACAGGCCTACTTATTCAAATTGTATAAAACAATGCTGGATTATGCCTGCGCGACCAAACAGACGACGGATTTTATTATCGGATGCCACCCCAGGCATGAATTTTTGTATAAATACCTGAATTTTGAAACATTAAGTCCGGCGAAGTCTTATCAAGGGGCCAATGCGGCACCGGCTGTTTTAATGCGTTTGAACATTCCGGACGCTTCCAGGAATACGGCTTTATTGAAGGAAGGCCCGGGGGTCTATTTTTTAAAAGATGTGAAATATAATAGGGCCTTTAATTATGACTTTAGATTGCCACAGCATTTTGTTCAAGATATACTGAAAAACAGCACTCTTTGGAGCGAGTTCACCCCCAAACAAAAGACCTATCTGAAAGGCCTTTATGATTTATACGGGCCGGGGGGGGAATGATGGTTAATCACATACAGGAGTTGGGTATCATTGATCCCCTTGATAACATAGCGGATGATCTCAAGCACCTTTCCTCGGCGGTAATGAAAGCGATATTCGCGACAGAGTTGCGTGCCGAGCGGCGCGTTAATAAAAGCATTCCGGTATATTACCAATGCCCCGGTCAAACGATCCCGTGGACCATATCAGAAACTGTCAATATTTCCGCGAACGGTCTTTGTATCCGTATTGATCAAGCCCTGGCCGTCGGCGATACCATTGAGATCGAGGTTGGCAGGAAATTGATGGATACCAGGGAAGTCTTTAAAATGAAGGGCCGGGTGGTTGGCGTAACTGTAGTTAATGATAATCGGATGCTTTGTCACATTGCCTTCCAGGAGAAAACGGTGGTATTCCACCGGGTCAACAATGTGCTGTGGAGTTTAGCGGATATTAATAGCTGGTTCTTAGAGAAATATACCGCTGATTGTCAGGGATTGGATGTGGAGGACCTGGAGGAATTAAAGGCCGCTTATAATTTGGTTTATCAAGAATATGCCGCGCGTAAATTATGTGTCCCGAATCCCGAACAAATGTTCTTTAATGCTTATAGTTTTGTCCCCGGGTCGCGTACATTTATATTAAAGCAATCGGAGAAATTATTGGGCACTATCTGCATGGTCGCTGATTCCCCCATGGGTCTGCCGATGGAGTCGCTTTTTGCGCCAGAGATCGATAAGTTACGGCAAGAGGGCAGAAAGATGGTCGAGATCGGGGCCTTATCTTTGAATTCAAAATACATTAACATGAAGCAGTATTCATTCAAGAATTTCAAGAAACAAGCCTACTTGTATAAATTGTACAAGACCATGTTCGACTATGTCCGTGGATCAGAAAATATCACGGACCTGATCATCGGGTGCCATCCCCGGCATGAGTTCTTATATAAATACCTCACCTTTGAAACGCTCAGTGCCCCAAAGAACTACCAGGGTGCCAACGCAGCACCGGCAGTGTTAATGAGAATGGATATCCATAGGTTTAAACGGATGACCGATCTTTTAAAAGAAGGCCCGGGCATGTATTTCTTTAAAGACCTGAAATATAAAAAATCATTTAATTACCAATTCTCGGTGCCTAGTTCTTTTGTCAACGCAATGCTCCGTAATAGTCCATTCTGGAAAGGCTTTGCACCGGCACAGCAAAAGCATCTTAAAGAAATTCACGCGATCGTTGAATAAATCCAGATATTCTGTTCCTATGTAAATGGGGCGATGGTAGACTATATTTACTATGAGCGACCCTGTACTTTCCGGAGAGAAAGTTAAAAAAGCATATTCTGACCCTACCTGGTGGTATGACATCCGGGGTTTTTTTATCGTGCATTTAACCTATCGCACGACCTTATTTCCGCAGATCAAATTCTTCGAAGAACATTTAAGTGCAAATCATTTGGAAATAGCCGTCGGCAGCGGTTCTCTCCTGCGCATTATATTATTCTTTCGACGATTGAGAAGGAAGCCGGTATCCAATATCATTGGCATTGATTATGTGGGGACCATGGCCGAGTCAGCTAAGGATAAGTTTAAACGATTCAAGAATGTCACGATCGAGCAAGGGGATGCGTCACATTTAAGATTTGCGGATAATACCTTTGATTCTATCGGGATCGCTAATGCATTTCACTGTTTTGCTAAACCCCAGGAATCGCTCAAAGAGATTTACCGCGTTTTAAGACCTAATGGTGTGCTGGCGGTCAATGTTCTTTTGCATCCCAGAGACTCTTCATTGGCGAATAAGATCTCCGCTGCGGTCAATGCCTGGGGGCAAAAAAAAGGGATATTATACCGTGCCTATGATGCCGACGAAGTGCGGGACATGTTCAAAGCACAGGGTTTTACCATCGCTCAAGATACCATGATGGGGAATATGGTCAATATCCTGGCGGTCAAATCACAAAAGGCTGTATAAGGCATTCACGGAAAGGGTATCATGGCAGCAAATGAGAAGGTCAGCATTCAGCAGTGTTTAAAAGAATTGGGGCAGTGTCCCGGCCATCGGCAACGGTTCGAGCCTTTTACGCCGTTGTTGGGTTATCCAGTGATGGTGTCATTCGCTTTATTCTTATTCCCTCTATACATTTATGCCTTTATCTTTAATTGGGCGTATTTCGGGCTGCGAAATCAGAAACCTGTGGATCCGAAGGATTATTTTAATTATGACCGCCACAAAGTTCCGCATCTAGGTTTCATGGATAAGATGTGGTGCGAGTATTGCGAGTGGGCTAATGGGACATTGCAATGGACATTGGCGATCACCAATGAGATCGAGAAGAGATACTGTCCCATCAAGAATAAAGAAAATCCTCATTGTCATAAGGTAAAAGCATGGAGGGAAGGATTTCTAAAGTTTGAACATGCTCCGAAGGAGCTGAAACAATATTATAAAGAGAAATATTCACCTAATGCGGAAGATAAAACAGATGGAAAATAAATTCGATTACGCAACGGCATTTGACCGTAATTTGGGCTGGTTAACGGAACAAGAGCAGCAAAAACTTAAAAGTTCTTGCGTGGCCATTGCCGGAGTTGGCGGCGCGGGAGGGTATCAGGCTCAGGCGCTGGCGCGCATGGGGGTAGGCCGGTTCCGCATCGCGGATCTGGATACTTATGAATTGACCAATATGAACCGGCAAATAGGGGCCATGATATCAACGCTGGGCCAGGATAAGACCGATGTCATGCGCAGGATGATCCAGGACATCAATCCCGAAGCACAGGTGGAAGTTTTTTCTAAAGGTATCGACGAGGGAAATATCCATGCGTTCTTGGACGGGGCGGATCTTGCCTTCGACGGCATTGATTTTTATGAGATCGATGTGAAACGGTTATTGTTTCGTCATGCCAGGGAAAAAGGGATCCCGGCGTTGACGTGCGGACCTTTTGGGTTCGGCGCTTCGATCACCATCTTTTCTCCCACAGGCATGAGTTTTGATGCGTATTTTGATTTTAAGGATGATATGTCTC